>NZ_JBFULH010000621.1:0-2323 GCF_056400445.1 Pseudomonas sp. P5_B2
TTCCCACGCAGAGCGTGGGAACGATCAGGCAAAAAAATCCCCGAACCAGTCGGGGATTTTTTATGTGCGATCAATCAGCTCAGGAGCGGATCAATCTTCGCGATAGCGACGCAGCTTCAACTGCTTACCGGCAACGCGAGTGTCCTTCAGTTTGGTCAGCAGCTTCTCCAGACCATCTTCCGGCAACTCGACGAGGCTGAAGCTGTCACGCACCTGGATGCGGCCGATGGCTTCACGAGCCAAACCGCCTTCATTCAGGATAGCGCCCAGCAGGTTCTTGGCAGCGATACCGTCACGCGCACCCAGCGCGGTACGGCAACGAGCACGACCTTCAGCCAGTGCAACCGGAGCACGACGCTCACGATCACCACGGTCCGGACGATCACCGGTACGCTCTGGACGATCGCCACGCGGTGCGTTGTTCGGCACCAATGGACGTTCTTTCTCGATCGCGGCCAGGGTCAGCGCCTGAGCGTTGGTTGCCTTGCGCAGCAGAGCAGCGGCCAGTGCACGCGGGGTGCAACCGATATCAGCGGTCAGACGATCCAGCAGATCACCGTGAGTCGACTCGGCATCGGCAACCAGCGGCGACAGGCTGTTGGTCAGTTTCTTGATGCGGGCATCGAGAACGGCCTGAGCGTCCGGCAGGCGAACTTCGGCAACCTTTTGACCGGTTACACGCTCGATCACTTGCAGCATGCGGCGCTCACGTGGAGTCACCAGCAGCAGTGCACGACCTTCGCGACCGGCACGGCCGGTACGGCCGATACGGTGAACGTAGGATTCCGGATCGTACGGCATGTCAACGTTGAACACGTGAGTGATGCGCGGAACGTCCAGGCCACGAGCAGCAACGTCGGTCGCCACAACGATGTCCAGACGGCCATCCTTGAGGGATTCGATCACGCGCTCACGCTGGTTCTGAGCAATGTCACCGTTCAGCGCAGCGGCTTTGTAGCCTTTGGCTTCCAGGGCACTGGCCAGGTCCAGGGTCGCTTGCTTGGTGCGCACGAACATGATCAGGGCGTCGAAATCTTCCACTTCCAGCAGGCTCAATACAGCCGAGGTCTTCTGGTCAGCGTGAACCAACAGGTGAGCCTGTTCGATCGCGGTAACGGTCTGAGTCTTGGTCTGGATCTTCACGTGTTGCGGATCGCGCAGATGGCGTTCGGCAATGGCACGGATCGACTGCGGCAGGGTGGCCGAGAACAATACGGTCTGACGGGTTGCAGGCAGGGACTTGAAGATGACTTCGAGGTCGTCCATGAAACCCAGTTTGAGCATTTCGTCCGCTTCGTCGAGAACCAGGTGGTTCACGGTAGCCAGGACTTTTTCGTCACGACGCAGGTGGTCGCACAGACGGCCCGGAGTGGCGACAACGATCTGTGCGCCATTACGGATTGCTTTCAGTTGTGGACCCATAGGGGCGCCGCCGTAAACGGCCACAACGGTAACGCCCGGCATTTGCTTGGCGTAGGTTTCGAAAGCGGTTGCTACTTGCAGCGCCAACTCACGGGTTGGCGCCAGGATCAGGGCTTGCGGCTCGCGCTTGGCAGGATCGATGCGATGCAGGATCGGCAGGGCGAACGCGGCGGTTTTACCGGTACCGGTTTGCGCTTGGCCAATCATGTCGTGGCCGGCCATGATGATCGGGATCGATTGCTGCTGAATAGCCGAAGGCTCTTCGTAGCCAGTCGCAATGACGGCTGCAAGGATATTCGGATTAAGATTAAAAGCGGCGAAGCCGCCGGTTTCCTGGGTCATGGGTCTGCCTCTAAGTGCATCCGCAAAGACCCATGCTCCAAAGCTGCGCATGCCGTGTAAGACTCAAGAGTCGCCCTGGCTGCTTTGTCGGCGGGGATTTGCGAAAACGAATGAATGAAAAAGATTCGTCAAGGGAGAGTCCGCTGTGCGGACGTGCAGCCGAAGCTGACTTCGGGGAATTGCGCTACCTAAACGCGGCCCGGTTAAAGGCCGGCGCGCACTATACCGGAATTTGCCCAAAAAGGGAGCATTATTTGTCGGAAAACTGACGGATACACCGTTCTGTCACAGGCTTTGCGGATATTCCTGTGACGGTCTATTTTTCAAAGGCCCGGCCCTGCTGGCGATGGCGCTAAAACGGTTCATCGTTATCAGGTCGCCCTGCGGTCTGACACCCCCTTCCCGCCCGAGGATTAGCCCTATGAATCAGCCCGTTTGCAGTCGTGTCACCCGCGAACGACACGGTCATGTCCTGATGATCGGCCTTGATCGGGTGGCCAAGCGCAATGCCTTCGACGTTGATCTGATCAACGAACTGAGTCTGGCGTATGGCGAATTC
>NZ_JBFULH010000622.1:0-2322 GCF_056400445.1 Pseudomonas sp. P5_B2
GCCACACCATGATGGGATAAGCGAGTTTGCCCATGAAATATGTGTACGTTTCGTGCAGGTCTTCGCCCAGTACATGCTTGATGGTCGCCCATTCACTGCGTTTTCGATCATCGGACTGACAACCGAGCAGTCGGCCCAGTAACGCTGCGTTGTCGTTGAACAACTGGCCGAACAAGTGGCCCTTGATAGGATTGGATGCCAGTGTGACCTCATTGGCGTGCTTGTCAGAAGGCACCCTTGCTGCTCGGGCGGTGCGCTTGCCAGTGACTCCCATCCGGTTTTCCAGCAGCGTCTGGTCGGGCTGCGACAGGTTGGTAAGTATCCAGTCGAGCAGCGGCCCCCGCGCTTTCAACTCTGTCAGCAGTTGAGTTTCGTTTTCATATTCCTTTATCCCGTGACGAGGGCTATGGGAGGCGACAAGCACCTGTGGCGCTGCGCTATCGGTGGCTGAACCGATCAGATAAACACCCGCTACCTTGATCGTCTCTGCGTTCTTGATGCCCAGGAACTCAAGCGGACGGATGATTGCATGGGCACCGTCGACAGCCGCGCGGGCAATGGCATCGGGCATGTCCATGATTTGCCGAATCAGATCAAACCCCGTTTCGCTCAGGCGTTCCTGCAGTTTTTCCGAATGCGCGTAGTGCAACAGTTGCCAGGGTAATTGTGCGTAAAAGCGCTTTTTGCGATCGGCGTTGGCCGAGGTGTCCGCAAGGCCTTCGCTCAGAACTTTCTGCTGATGCTCACCCGGCTTCAGGTTACGTATCAGCGCTTTGATGTAGCTCTCGTTCATGCCTTCAGGAATCACGGTCGGGTCAAGCGATTGCAGTGTGAACCGGGCCTTGTCCAGAACCTCGATGGGCGTCAAGGCGAAGTCGGTCAGGGTTTCAGTTCGAGCCGGCAACGTCGGACGAGCGTTGATCTGGACCAGGACCTTGTCCGGATCGATTGCGAAGCTATCTGCCTTGAGTTGTTTTTCCAGTTCAGAGTGAGTTGTGCGGAGCAGTGAACTCAGGCCGCTCAGGTAATCCTGATCGTCTTTGACATTATCCAGATACTGCTGAAGCAGTTCGCCATGCAGCACCAGGTCTTTGATAGACGCTTTGGCCAGCCATGCCGGAAGTTTTTGCTGAGTCGTCAGGGACTGGGCGATGTCCGCTGCACGGCGTAATCCCGTCAGCGGCTCACGCAGCGCCACTAGGTTCAGGAGGGCGGTCTTTGGCTTGGGGGAGAGCGGTGTGGCCAGTGCTTGGGTGATACAGGGCTGGTCGAGTTGGACGTAGGGTTTTTGAAGGTGATCGAGAAAATGTCCGTGTATCGGTTGCAGGGGCGCCAGCGAATAGCTTTTACCGTGCATCCGCTCGCTACGGCCAAGGTTCTCCAGAAGTGACAAGCGCCGCACGTCATTCTTGAGACGATTATCGAGCTCGGTCTGTAGTCGTGGCAATGTCTCGAAGGCTTCGAAGCCAGATGCCGGCGTCCACAAAATAGCCTTGCCCGAGTGCTGCGGGTCCAGGCCGCCTCGTTCCGTCAGTACGAAACAACTGGCCAGTTTCAGCGGCGCTGTAACATCGCGGGCCTTCAACGCCAGGGAAAACACTTCTGGCAGGAAACCGTTCAATGCGGCTCGCTGCAGGTGTATCGGGCTATCGAGGACCGTTTTGATGATTGCCTGTTCCGCCGCACCCAAGGTGCGCGTGACCGTGTGCAGCTTCAACTCACTGCGCAATGCCGTTGACAGGGTATGTGTAAAACTCGTCTGCAAGTTCGCCACGGATGAGCTGACGAGGCTTTCTATCTGAGCGAACGTGGAGATTCCGACAGGTATGGCCGGGTGTGTTTTGATCCGTTGATCGAGCGCCTGCTCCACCGAGTCAAGCAGCGCCAGTTCCTCTCTGGCTGACTCGGCTCGCACAGTTGCAGACTGTGCACTGCCACGCTGGTCGACCCGTGTACTCCAGCGGCCTGCGGCATCAGCGGTCAGAAGCTGAGCATCGATCAGTCCACGGACATCCAGCGCGTTATCAAGCAAGGCATGGGGAGAGTGAGTGCCCTCGCTTTCACGGTAGCGGCTCAAGGCATGGCTGAGGTTGTCCCTTTGCTTGCGAAGAATGTCGGTCATGACGGCTTCAAATACTGGCCCCACGACTGGACAGCCTTCAATCACGCGCTCGTTGGGCTCGATGGCCAGGAAAGTGGCGCGTTCATCCAGCGACATGAAATTGAGCAGCGTGTCTTCATGCCCTTCGCTATTCATCATCTGCAGCACAATCTTTTTGACCGCTGCCAGATTGTCAGTCGCCTCTATGCCTCGGGATGGGG
>NZ_JBFULH010000623.1:0-2312 GCF_056400445.1 Pseudomonas sp. P5_B2
CGCGGTGGTAGCTATGTCGTCTGTTGCAAATTGGATCCGACACGTAATCTAACCCCATCAACTGAAGCACAGGAAGCGCTTCAGGATCACGGACGATCGACCATCAGCAAGGATTGGCTACCGACAGGGAGTCGACAATGGTCTTGGGAAAACCCGCTTCGGCGGGTTTTTTTTCGCCTGTCGAAAAGTCTGGTGCTGCTTAGAGCCTGGCCGCTGCCCGTTCGGTGATTTGGGCCCGTAGCTCAAGTGACGCGGCTGCACGGCGATGCGCCTCGGCCAGAACACTCTGCGGGGCTGTGTCAGGGCTGCCCGACTGGAAGGGTGGTGCCGGGGCATATTCCAGCTGTAACTGCACCAGTTGCGCCGTGTCTTTATCGAACAATTCTGCCGCCAGGGTCAGGGCAAAATCGATCCCAGCGGTAATCCCGCCACCGGTCAGCAGATTGCCATCGCGTACCACACGGTCCTTCACCGGGATCGCACCCAGTGGCTTGAGCAGTTCGTGGTAGGCCCAGTGGGTCGTAGCCCGTTTGCCCTTGAGCAACCCGGCGGCGCCGAGCACCAGCGCACCGGTGCAAACCGATGTGACATACCGCGCGTTGGCAGCTTGAGCCTTGATGAAGACCAGGGTTTGTTCATCCTCCATCAACGGCCCGACACCGCCGCCGCCAGGCACGCAAATCACATCCAGCGCCGGACAATCGTCGAATGTCACGGTGGGTTTCAGCATTAGACCGGTGCTCGCGGTAACCGGCACCAGGTCCTTCCAGACCAAATGCACCTTCACGTCCGGCAATGAGGCCAATACGTCGTAAGGGCCTGTCAGGTCGAGTTGCTGAACCTGAGGAAACAACAGAAAACCGATCTGCAACGTCATGGCTTATTTCTCCTGAAGTGAGTGGACGTCTTCACTGTAGGCTCGTAGGATTTGGCGTATCCGCCAATTACCCCACGAATTACGCCAATCATGCCGAAAGCCATTCACGTGCTCGCGTTTACCAATGTGCAACTGCTCGACGTCACCGGGCCCTTGCAGGTATTTGCCTCGGCCAACGACATTGCTCGCCAGAAAGGGCTGCCGCCGCCCTATGCACCCTCGGTAATTGCCTGCGGTGGCGGGGCTGTGATGTCGTCGGCGGGGCTGGCGCTATYGGCCGAAGCATTGCCCGAGGGCGGTAGTGACACGCTGATCATTGCCGGTGGCTGGGGCGTTTACGCGGCGGCAGAAGACGAGTCGCTGGTGGCGTGGGTACGTGAACATGCGGCAGCTTGTCGGCGGGTATCGTCGGTGTGTACCGGTGCGTTTTTGTTGGCGGCCAGTGGGTGGCTCGATGGCCGGCGGGTGGTCACGCACTGGACGCGTTGTGAGCAGTTGGCGCAGCAACATCCGCGCCTTCACGTCGAACCCAACCCAATCTTCATCAACGACGGACCGGTCTGGACTTCGGCCGGGGTCACGGCAGGCATCGACCTCGCCTTGGCCATGGTCGAAGAGGACCTAGGCCGCAACATGGCCTTGGAAGTCGCCCAACAACTGGTGGTATTCCTCAAGCGTCCGGGTGGGCAGTCGCAGTTTAGCGTTACATTGTCATTGCAGAAAGAAGGCAACCGTTTCGACGAACTTCACGCCTGGATCAGTGAGAATCTGACCAAAGACCTCGGTATTCCAACGCTGGCCTTGCAGGCAGGCATGAGCGAGCGCAGCTTTGTGCGCCACTTTCGCGCGGACACCGGGCAAACCCCGGCGCGAGCCATTGAATTGATCCGGGTCGAAACGGCGCGACGGTTGCTCAGCGATACCGGCGTGCCGATCAAACGGGTGGCGATGCAATGTGGCTTTGGCAGCGAAGAGACGTTGCGTCGCAGTTTTTTGAGGGCCATGGGCGTAACCCCGCAGGCTTATCGCGAGCGGTTTTCGGTCAGTGGTGCAGTCGACTCAGTAACGTTTTAAGGGCGCCTGGGGATGTTCTGCAAGTTGTAGCCGCCCCGTGTCAACTGACAACTAACCCTCTTCGGTCACACGTAGACTACTGGGGGAGGGCGGCAACGAGGAAAAATGAATTCCTCGTCGGAAGGGAGTGGTTTCTGTGTTTAAAGGAGGATGGTTAAGGTATTCAGTGCAATTCTTTATGCGGGTAGTGTGCGCGTCATTGACCTTGTTGTTTTTGTCATTAACTTGAAGAAGCGACTTTGTTATGCTCGTTTTTAAATTCATTATCTCGGTATGATAGACCGCTTGGTCAGCTTCGATAGACCTGGAGTGGAATCTGTATGCCCCAATCATTCTTGGCAATTTCAAGTCTTTATTAGCA
>NZ_JBFULH010000624.1:0-2306 GCF_056400445.1 Pseudomonas sp. P5_B2
CGTATCGCACGTTGACCTGCAGGAGAACGGTGCCGCTCCGGTAGCACCCTCCGCTCTTCGTCCCGCGACCAAGGTATTCGTCAATAATAGCTTCGTGGACGTTTCAGAGCCGCGAGCGCTTGATATCAGCGAGCTACCCGGGATTGTTAATGATTTTCGCCAAGCGGCGGCAAACGCCATCGCAGCGGGATTCGATGGCGTAGAGATCCACGGCGCAAACGGCTATTTGCTGGATCAGTTCGTTAAGGACGGTGCCAACATCCGCACCGATGCCTACGGTGGCTCGATTGAAAATCGCGCTCGTCTACTGCTGGAAGTGACGGCGGCGGTAGTAAACGAGATCGGTGCCGGACGTACAGGCATCCGTATATCGCCAGTTTCGCCAGCCAATGGTGTCTCCAGCAGCGAACCGCAGGCCCAATTTGACTACATTGTCGACCAACTCGATGCCTTGGGCATTGTGTACCTCCATGTGGTCGAAGGCGCGACTGGCGGGCCGCGCGATATTGCGCCCTTCGACTTTGGTTCTTTGCGCCAACGCTTCAAAAACACTTACATCGCGAACAATGGCTACGACGTGAATTTGGCCACCTCTCAACTCAACGATGACAAGACTGACTTGATCGCCTTTGGACGTCCCTTCATAGGTAACCCGGACTTGGTGGAGCGCCTTAAAACCGCTGCCTCTTTGTCGGCATTCGATCCTGCGACCCTGTATGGCGGCGGTGCAGAAGGCTACATCGACTACCCAACCCTTGCTGAATCCAGTACCCGGCACGGCTAAAAATCACGTCTACGCACGTCCTCCGGACACCACGCATGACTCGCCTATCGATATCCGAAACTGAGGATCAATTCATGAGCATCCCTGCCACCGTTCTCATTACCGGCGCCTCCACTGGCATCGGCGCTACCTATGCCGAGCGCTTTGCACAGCGCGGGCACGACCTCGTACTGGTTGCACGCGACAAAGGGCGGCTGGATGCTCTTGCAGCCCGGCTGCGTGAGAAACACAACATCATCATTGATGTTCTCCAGGCTGACCTGACCCAAATCAGCGATTTGACCACGGTCGAGGCTCGCCTGCGCGACGACGCCAGTATTGGCATCCTGGTGAACAATGCAGGCGCCGCACAATCCGGCAGCTTTATCGAACAATCCACCGACAGCGTTGCTCAGTTGGTTACGCTCAACACTACTGCACTGGTACGGCTTGCCAGCKCCATCGCCCCACGACTGGCACAAGCCGGGGACGGAGCGATTATCAACATTGGATCGGTCGTGGGGCTGGCACCGGAATTCGGAATGACCGTCTACGGCGCGACCAAAGCCTTTGTCCTGTTTCTGTCGCAAGGGCTGAGCCTTGAGCTCTCGCCAAAAGGCGTCTACGTGCAAGCTGTTCTCCCTGCGGCCACCCGCACGGAAATCTGGGAACGTGCGGGGATCGACATCAACACCTTGAGCGAAATTATGGACGTGGGCGATCTGGTCGATGCTGCGCTTGTCGGTTTTGATCGTCGCGAGCCGGTGACCATTCCACCGTTACAAGACGCTGCTCGTTGGGATGCTCTGCAGGCTGCCCGCCAAGGTTTGCTTTCAGAGATTCGCCAATCTGTAGTCGCCGAGCGCTATCAAGCTGAGGCGTGATTGTCACGCTGCAGGCGCTGATACGCATACCTTGATGTAAAGGCGCTTGCTGCAGATTTTATTACATTCACTCATCCGCCCCTCATCAGGGCACGGTGTGCACATGATCGTTGAAGCCAAAAATCGTGACCTTGGATTGCCAGCGCCGTTCGTCTGCGCCGCGAACCAGCGGGTGACTGTCGAAGGAACAGCATTTGCCTACCGGGACTTGGGGCCGAGAGACGGGTTGCCGCTCGTTCTGTTGAATCATTGGGGCGCAGTCCTGGATAACTTCGACCCACGCATCCTCGACGGACTAGCCCGCACCCGGCGAGTCATTGCAACTGACTTTCGGGGAATCGGCGCATCGGGTGGAACCGCCCCTTTGACCGTCAGTGAGATGGCAGACGATGCAATCGCCGTGATCCGCGCTCTGGGATTCAACAAAGTCGACCTGCTGGGTTTTTCATTGGGTGGGTTCGTCGCACAGGACATTGCGCTGAGAGCCCCTGAGCTGGTGCGCAAACTTATTCTGACCGGTACCGGGCCTGCAGGCGGCCAAGGTATAGATAAGGTGTGGTCTGTGTCGTGGCCGTTGATGCTCAAGGGTCTCCTGACAGTGCGCGACCCGAAGTTTTTCCTCTTCTTCACCGCTACGGCCAATGGGCGAAAAGCTGCCA
>NZ_JBFULH010000625.1:0-2301 GCF_056400445.1 Pseudomonas sp. P5_B2
GCTCTGACGACGGTTGTTGAGGTAGGCGATGTCTAGTGCCAGCACTTCAATCATTTTCATTGCTGGCAGGTCTTCAGACTCTTTTTGCTGGATTTCGCCGTTTCTCAGGTATCGGAAGCGCAGTTCACATTGCTCGTCCATTGGAGAGATGTGCTGAGCCTCATCAAACCAGTTGCCCTTGCGATGGCCGCAGTGCAGTGGATTACCCGGCTCAGTTTCACGAATGCACGAGGCATGGAGGTTCTGGTACTCCAATGCCAGTTCTTCGAAATGCTCTTGCGGTCTGAAGTGCTCGATATGGCTGTTGGAAGCCCCTATTTCTCTTCCGCAGTAGCAGCAGAAAAATCCTTGCTCAATCAACAAGCAGTTGTGAAGGTTCCGTTTTTGCGGGTTTTGCAGCGTTGGATAAGTGGGCGTCCACTCATCATTTGCCGAGCTTTTCCATTCTGTAAATGAAGCGGGTTCAGTTCCTTTGAGCACTCGCTTCATTTGCCGAGGATCTCCTTGCGCCTGATCAACGCTTCGGCACCAGCAAACTCTGGAAGGTCTGGGGCTTTTTTCTTCAGTGCTTCAAGTTGCGACTTTGCTTTTTTGAGGTCGTTGTCTTCAAGAGTTGAAAACAGCTCGGAGAGCAGTTTTTCAATCTCGGGCTCGCGTTGCGCAACGTCCATAACCTCCTCAAGTACGCTACTGGAGTCCAGGCCGTAGGTGACACGTGGGTGAGACGCATCGCCGTTATTCAAGACAATGACTTCTTCAGGTCTCAGGCTGCCGATGATTTGAGGAGAGTGGCTGGCCGCTATGAATTGGACTTTGGGGAATGCCTGCTTCAGCGCCGGTACGATGGAGCGCTGCCATGCCGGGTGAAGATGAATATCCAGCTCGTCGATGATGACTACGCCTGAGGTATTTTTCAGTACGTCCTTACCCATGTGGGGATTGAGGATGCACATACGGCGGGCGATGTCGGCAAAGAGCGCGACCATGCCTCGTTGGCCGTCACTGAGACTGTCGAAGGGAATGGTTTTTTCTCCTTCAACATCGATCAATAAGCTTTGAAGTCTAAGGTCGTAGCGAAGGTTTTTGGTTTTTGGCAGCGCTATCTCAATTGCTTGATTGACCCACGCCAGTTCGTCATCGAATGGGGGCAGTGCTGATTTTGCGTCCAACAAGTTTTGCATTCGCTCAAGTGTCTTACCGATGAGCCAGCTTTCGAAGTCTTTTAAATCGGTAACTGCATCAAACCAGTTCGTGTATCCGTCCAGGCGAGAGATTCTTTGTTGTGCGGCAAACTCGGCTGAAACATTTGCGCCTATCCACTGACGATTGGATCGGTAAAAAACGAGAACTGGTAACTCGATACTTTCGCCAAGATCGAATTTTACGAACTCTTTGTCTGTCGTAAGCCCCAACTCATCATTTACGAGGGGCGGGAAATACTCGCTCGCATGAGTGGTTTCCCATTTCTTGACTCCTAGTATTTCCCCCTGTGCTTCCAGCCGAAGCGGGAACATCCGTTCGATTCGGCTACGGCCTTCAAATTTGTTTATGACAAAGCGCACGTCTTCCAGGGCCAAGGCGATGGATTGCAGTTTTATGGTGCTCGCATATTCGATGAACGAAACAGCCACCGCCTGCAACAACGATGTCTTCCCGCTCCCATTAACCCCCACCACCAGATTGAAACCCGGCTGGAAGTCGAAAGTGGCATCTTCGTAGCAACGAAAATTCTGAATGTGGAGACGGTCCAGGCGCATTCTGGCTTCCCTTTACCAAGACTGGCGAATGTCGTCAGTGTACCTTGGCTCGCGATTACCGCTAGGTCGCAGTTGTGGCTAAACCTGTGCGGTGCCTGGCAACGGCGGCAACTTCGCCAGCTTCAACGCTACCAACAGCGCAATCACCAGCAACGCACCAATGAACAGCCCAATCCCGTTCCATCCACCCAAGTGCCAGAACACCCCACCCGCCGTCCCCGCAATACTCGACCCGGTGTAATAGCTGAACAGATACAACGATGACGCCTGCCCCTTGGCCTTGATCGCGCGGCGGCCGATCCAGCTGCTCGCCACGGAGTGCGCGGCAAAGAAGCCAAAGGTAAAGATCAGCATGCCGATGATCACCACCGGCAGCGGCGTGAACATGGTCAGGGCAAGGCCGGCGAGCATCAGCACAATCGTCGCCCAAAGCACTTTGCGTCGACCCAGCTTGTCAGCCAGCGAACCGATTTTCGCCGAGCTGTAGATCCCAGACAGATACACCACCGAGAGCAGTCCGACGAAGGCTTGCTCCATGTGATAC
>NZ_JBFULH010000626.1:0-2298 GCF_056400445.1 Pseudomonas sp. P5_B2
GTGAAGGATGGGCTGGCGGTGTTGCGCGAAGCCAATTGGCATATCGATATCAGCAACGGCTTTCACTTCAACGTGCAGCCCGTAGAGCAATGGTACGCAGAGATCGAGGAAGAGTCGGGCCACCAATGGTTTGATCTACAACTAGGGATCGTCGTCAACGGTGAGCGCCACAGCTTGTTGCCGATCTTGCTGCATTTGCTGCGCACCCAGCCACAGCTGATAGAGCCCGCAAACCTGGCCTCGCGTAATGATGACGAAGAGTTGCTGATCGAGCTCGGCGGTTCCAAGACTCATGTGAAAATCGCGCTACCCTACGGCCGGATTAAACCGTTGATGGCCACCCTTGGCGAGTTATACCTGGGATCGCATCAGGGCGATTCATTGCGCTTGAATGCTCCRGATGCCGCTCGCCTGAGTTTGCTGGAAGGTGTTCCCCTGGTCTGGCAGGGCGGCGAGCGACTGCGCAGTTTTGCGCAAYGATTGCGTGAGTCGACCCATGTTCAAGTCTCGGCGCCTGAGGGACTCAAGGCGACGCTGCGACCGTATCAGCTCGAAGGGCTGAACTGGATGCAAACCCTTCGCGAGTTAGAGGTCGGCGGCATTCTGGGCGATGACATGGGGCTGGGGAAAACCCTGCAAACCCTGGCGCATTTGTTGACGGAAAAGCAGGCTGGGCGACTTGATCTCCCGGCGCTGGCTGTAATGCCAACCAGCCTGATTCCGAACTGGCTCGACGAAGCGGCGCGCTTTACCCCGCAATTGAAGGTATTGGCGCTTCATGGCGCTGCGCGGCAAAAAGATTATGCCAGCCTTGCCGAATATGACTTGGTGTTGACTACCTACGCGCTGCTGCCTAGAGATCTGGAAGTGTTGCAGCCGCAAGTCTGGAGCGTGCTGATTCTCGATGAGGCACAGAACATCAAGAATCCTGTCAGCAAAGCAGCTCAAGCAGCCCGCGACCTACAGGCCCGCCAGCGGTTATGTCTGTCCGGTACACCGCTGGAAAACCACCTCGGCGAACTGTGGTCCCAGTTTCACTTTTTACTGCCAGGTTGGCTTGGCGACAGCAAAACCTTCAATCGTGACTACCGAACGCCGATCGAGAAGCACGCAAACAGTGAGCGGATGCAGCATCTGACGGCCCGGATAAAACCCTTTCTGCTACGTCGCAAGAAAGACCAGGTAGCAACCGAATTGCCGCCAAAAACCGAGATTGTACACTGGGTTGATCTCAGCGATGGGCAGCGGGACGTGTATGAAACCGTTCGCGTTGCGATGGACAAAAAGGTGCGTGACGAAATCGCCCTCAATGGCGTTGGACGCAGTCAAATCATCATCCTTGACGCGTTACTCAAGCTGCGTCAGGTGTGCTGCGATCTGCGGCTGGTCAAAACAACAATCACGGCAAAAGCGCTTCTTTCCGGCAGTGGGAAGCTGGTCAGCTTGATGGAGATGCTGGAAGAGTTGCTCAGTGAAGGCCGCAAGATTTTACTGTTTTCGCAGTTTACTTCGATGCTCTCCTTGATTGAGGAGGAGTTGCAGCAGCGTGGTGTCGATTACTCGTTATTGACCGGCGATACGACGGATCGGCGCACGCCGGTCAAAGATTTTCAGAGCGGCAAAGTGCCGTTGTTTCTGATCAGTCTCAAGGCCGGCGGTACAGGTCTGAACCTGACAGCCGCGGACACGGTGATCCATTTCGATCCATGGTGGAACCCTGCGGTGGAAAATCAGGCGACCGATCGTGCCTACAGGATTGGGCAAAACAAACCGGTGTTTGTTTACAAGATGATTGCGCGCGGCACGGTGGAGGAGAAAATCCAGGCTTTGCAGCAGGAGAAGGCCGCTTTGGCAGGTGCTGTACTTGAAGGTGGAACGACCGGAGGATGGAAGCTTGAGCAGACTGAAATTGAGGCGCTGTTTGCGCCGTTGCCTGGTCAGAAGTATTGATATTCGGACAGTTCAGTGATTCCGGGTTGACTCTATCGCGGGCAGGCCATGCTCCTACAGGATTGAAATGAATCCCCTGTGGGAGTGAGCCTGCTCGCGATAGCAATCTAACTGGCAACGCAAGCCTCAGCGTTTTTCCAGCTTGTCCGGCAACGGCGCAAACAACGCTTCAATATCATCGCTCTGCAACTTCCAGTCCCCCGTCTTGCGTCCATCCAGAACGCCAGCGGCCAGGTCGGATTTTTCTTTTTGCAGGTGCTGAATTTTCTCCTCGACAGTCCCGCGGGCAATCATCTTGTAGACGAACACCGGTTTCTCCTGACCGATACGATAGGCCCGGTCAGTCGC
>NZ_JBFULH010000627.1:0-2298 GCF_056400445.1 Pseudomonas sp. P5_B2
CCTTTGGCTTTGGCGTCTTCGATTTCGGCAGCGATGAATCTGCGCAGAGCGTTTTTGCTCAAGACCGCGCAATCGAGGATCTCACCGGCTTGTACGGTGGTTTTTTCTTTCAGGACGGTGGTGGTGCCGTCTTGAGCGATCAGTTCGATTTTGACGGCGTCAGCAGCGTCGATCAGGGCGGCTTTTTCGCTGCCGTAGAAATCGCCGGTGCTCATGTGAGCAACGTGGGACTTGGAGTCAGCAGCCCAGGCGCCCATTTTGTGCGGGTGCTTGCGTGCGTAGTTCTTGACCGACAGCGGTGCACGACGATCAGAGTTGCCTTCGCGCAGAACAGGGTTTACGGCGCTGCCCTTGATCTTGTCGTAACGCGACTTGGCGAGCTTGTCGGCGTCGCTGGTCACGGTTTCCGGGTAGTCAGGAAGCGCGAAACCCTGGGCTTGCAGTTCTTTGATGGCTGCTTGCAGTTGCGGAACGGAAGCACTGATGTTCGGCAGCTTGATGATGTTGGCTTCTGGCGTAACGGCCAGGTCGCCCAGTTCGGCGAGGTGGTCAGCTACGGCTTTGTCACCCAGTTGCTCGGGGAAGCTGGCCAGGATGCGTCCTGCAAGAGAGATATCGCGGGTTTCAACGGCGATATCAGCCGAGGCGGTGAACGCCTCTACGATAGGCAACAGTGAATAGGTGGCGAGGGCTGGGGCTTCGTCGGTGAAGGTATAGATGATCTTCGAGCGGGTGGGCATATTCGGATTAACTCTCTCTTCTTTGCTAAAGCGTGCGCAGAAACTCGAGGGGCGCCGGGTAAGCGCGTTCGTTCAAAGTCATCCATGAGCCGAATATCGAGATTTCGTTGCTGTGATGTTGGGTGCATCAGTTAGGGCGTCAAGCGTTCGGGCTGCGGTAACAGACCGGCTTTTCCGGCGGATAGGCTCATCATAGAGTCGTCCAGCTTTCGTGACCCTTTAGTCAGCGGCGGCATTATACATAGGTAGCTGGCAATCTGCCGATGGTTCATGCATGACATTTCTCGTCCATTGGTCTAAAGGTCGCAGGGGCGAGTGGGGCGTAGAGTCATTCGTCGTGCTTGAGTTTGGCGTTTTTCCCTTTGCTTTCAGGCTTGTAGCTCGCGAGTAATGCGTGTTCGCGGCAGATGGATGGAACATAGGGTTTGCGCGCCGATTTAACTGGGTTACGCTCGAACGAAGCCAGATGTTCAATCCAAACAATGGAGTTCAGCATGGGATACAAGAAGATTCAGGTTCCAGCCGTCGGCGAAAAAATCACCGTCAACGCGGACCATTCTCTCAATGTTCCTAACAACCCGATCATCCCCTTCATCGAAGGCGATGGTATTGGCGTTGATATCAGCCCGGTCATGATCAAGGTTGTCGATGCTGCTGTTAAGAAGGCTTACGGCGGCGAGCGCAAAATTTCCTGGATGGAAGTCTACGCCGGGGAAAAAGCGACTCAGGTTTACGATCAGGACACCTGGCTACCTCAGGAAACCCTGGACGCGGTCAAGGATTACGTGGTTTCCATCAAGGGCCCTCTGACCACTCCGGTCGGTGGCGGCATTCGTTCCCTGAACGTGGCCCTGCGTCAGCAACTCGATCTTTATGTGTGCCTGCGCCCTGTGCGCTGGTTCGAAGGCGTGCCAAGCCCGGTGAAAAAGCCAGGTGACGTCGACATGACGATCTTCCGTGAGAACTCGGAAGACATCTACGCCGGTATCGAGTGGAAAGCCGGTTCGCCGGAAGCGACCAAAGTCATCAAGTTCCTGAAAGATGAAATGGGCGTCACCAAGATCCGTTTCGACGAAAACTGCGGTATCGGCATCAAGCCGGTTTCCCTGCAAGGCACCAAGCGTCTTGCGCGCAAAGCTCTGCAGTACGTGGTCGACAACGACCGCGACTCGCTGACCATCGTGCACAAAGGCAATATCATGAAGTTCACCGAAGGTGCCTTCAAGGAATGGGCCTACGAAGTGGCTGCTGAAGAGTTCGGTGCGACCCTGCTCGACGGTGGGCCGTGGATGCAGTTCAAGAACCCTAAAACCGGCAAGAATGTGATCGTCAAGGATGCCATTGCCGACGCCATGCTCCAGCAGATCCTGCTGCGCCCGGCCGAGTACGATGTGATCGCGACCCTGAACCTGAACGGCGATTACCTCTCCGACGCCCTGGCGGCGGAAGTGGGCGGTATTGGTATCGCACCGGGTGCCAACCTGTCTGACACCATTGCCATGTTCGAAGCCACCCACGGTACTGCGCCGAAATACGCCGGCAAAGACCAGGTAAACCC
>NZ_JBFULH010000628.1:0-2296 GCF_056400445.1 Pseudomonas sp. P5_B2
TGCCGATTGGCCAAAGGGGGAGCGCGAGAAATACATGGCGCAATGCGTCCCTGCGGCGGCGCAAAAGATTGGTGATGCGAAGGCAAAAGCCGTCTGTGGTTGCGGCGCCGATCAGCTCAAATCATATCCTGCCAAAGACCTTGAGGCATTGATGAACGGCTCTGCGAGTCCAGAGCTGGGGAATCAGGCGATGCAGAAAATCGCCACTTGCCGGGTCGATACCGGAGCGAAAAAATAAGCATCTCGCACTCATTTTTTCACCTGCAATGACCTGAAAAACAGGCCGAATGTCGCTTTGTCAGACATTTTTTGAAGGTTTTACAGCTTTTTTTTCGTCTTTACTTTCGGCTGAAAGCCTTTAAAAACGGGGCTTACAGCCAAATCAAGCAGCAAAGAACGCTCGACAGCAAGGCAAACAGCACGTCCGGGGGGCTCCCAAAGCGAACATTTCGACTATGATACTCCGGTGTGCCCAGTTGGCCTGAGCAGCACAGCACTACTGAAAATATATGTTTCTTGGAGATACACCATGTCTAATCGCCAAACCGGCACCGTTAAATGGTTCAACGATGAAAAAGGCTTCGGCTTCATCACTCCTCAAGGTGGCGGTGACGACCTGTTCGTACACTTCAAAGCTATCGAAAGCGACGGTTTCAAAAGCCTGAAAGAAGGCCAGACCGTTTCCTTCGTGGCTGAGAAAGGCCAAAAGGGTATGCAAGCTGCACAAGTTCGCCCAGAGTAAGTTTCTGGCGCACTAAGAAAACCCCGTCCATGTGACGGGGTTTTTTATGGGCGAAACAAAAGCTTGGCTTGCTCAGCCGCAGTTGACGCGAGTGACGACCCGATTGGCATCGGTGTGCAGGTTCAAACGATCAGAGCGGTATTCCAGCGTCACCATGTCGTTGGGCGACAGGAACCGAGCGTTCTGTGCCCCTGCGCGAGTGCGCGCTTGCTCCAGCAGCTCGGGCGAAGCCGCTTTGCCGAGGGTGAATTCGGCAGATTTTGCCTCACAGCGGCTATGTCCCGTGTCAGTCGTCGTTACAGGGTCTGTTGCCGACTCGGATGACGTACTGCTGCAACCTGCCAGCAGACTGACGGCAAACAACGTTCCCAATGACGCGAGCTTCCAAGGCATGAAGCCTCCTTTGTAAATATTGTGCGAGCGCCGAGTTTGCCTGAGCACCGCCCTGCTCTTCATCTCTCAATCGTGACTGAATATGAACAGCGATCAATAAACGTCGATGTAGTCGTACGGCGGGTTCGGCCAGTTCTCTTTCAGCGCGTTGAAAATCTGCATGACCCAGACTTCGTCACTGGCCGCGACCAATCCTACATAGCCCGAGCCTTTAGCCCACGTCTCTAGCCGAAATCGCAGCCCGCCGATGTCAGTGCCGCCGACGACACCCGAAGAAATGTAGGCGATACCACCTTGGGTGACCCGCAGTTGAGTGTGCTCATCGTCACTGGCGGATGCCAACAGCTGGCGCACAGCCTCAAGGGTCAAACCATCAGGAGCGTTCAAATCGATCTGCACAGCGCGGTCCTTGAAAATTCGTTAAAGACCAAGTGTCGCATAGCCCTCCCCCCATGCCTAAGTCGGAGTGCCAAACGCCGCGCAAAATGCTTAACTCGACACCTAGACCTCCCCGACTTCACGAGTGCCATCATGACCACTGTAAGCATCGACGCCGATATCAAAGCCAAGTGGAAAGACGGGCACAGCTCTTACAGCCCAGGCAGTACGGAAGAACTTGCCATTATCGCTATCGATCTGTTGGTCAGGGACATTGGAACCGAAGCCGCCCGGCACTTCATCAAACAGATTTTCGAAAAACACCTGGCAGACCAAAAGGCCGCGGTAGAGGTAGTACGGGCGTAAATCCCGCACCTGCGGGGCTGGCAACTTACTTCAGACGAGCCAGACGCTGAGTCAGCAAGTCGAAGAAGCCTTGGGCGTCGCCACTCTCGACCCAGAATGCATTTTTCGGAGCTTTCATGCCGTCATGCCAGTCGACGATGGTTTGACCAAAGGTCGGGCCTTCGCGGCTATCAACAACCACATTGACCAAGCGACCGGTAAACAGCTCAGGCTTGAGCAGGTAGGCAATGACGGCGGCGTCATGCACCGGGCCGCCCGAAAGACCGTAGTGCTCCATATCGCCTTTGACGTATTCATTAAGAATATCGCCCACCAGCTTGCTGGCGGTATTGTTGATCTCCGCGATCTGTTTCAGACGAGCTTCGCTGGTGAGGATCTTGTGGGTCACATCCAGCGGTAGATAGGTCAGTTTCACAC
>NZ_JBFULH010000629.1:0-2294 GCF_056400445.1 Pseudomonas sp. P5_B2
GCAGCCTTGTGGGTGTCGTCAATCGCCTGCTTGGCGCTTTCGGCAGCCTTGCCCATCAGTTGCTGAGCGCTTTTTTCGGCTTGGTCGCAACCGGCCAATACCAGTAAAGACGCGAATAGCACTGCTGTGGTTTTGAGTTTCATGATGCTTCCCTCGTTAGAACAAACGGCACCAAAACCATGGCCCGTTGATAGCGACGCATTCTAGGGATGCAAACACTTCAGTAAAATTCGTATTTTTAGCGGTTATACTTCGGTTTTTACGAACTGTAGACCACCATGCTCAACTATCGGCAATTACATTACTTCTGGGTGGTGGCCAAGACCGGCAGCATCGTGCGCGCCTGTGAGCAGCTCAATCTGACACCCCAGACCATCAGCGGGCAGATTTCCCTGCTTGAGCAAACCTACGGCATCGAGTTATTTCGGCGGGTGGGCCGGCAACTTGAACTCACCGAAGCGGGCCGCCAGGCCCTACCCTACGCGGAACAGATGTTTCAGTTGGGTGGTGAACTGGAACTGATGCTGCGAGCGCAGCCCAACGAGCAGCAGATTCAGTTTCGGGTCGGTGTCGCGGACGTCGTGCCCAAATCCATCGTCTATCGGCTGATTGCGCCGACCATGGAATTGAACGAGCCGCTGCGCATCACCTGTCGCGAAGACAAACTCGAACGCTTGCTCGCCGACCTGGCGATCCAGCGTCTGGACATGGTGATATCCGACAGCCCGATGCCCTCGCACCTGGACATCAAGGGCTACAGCCAGAAACTCGGGGAATGCGGGATCAGCTTCTTCGCCACGGCTGAATTGGCCGCGCGGTATGGTCAGGATTTCCCCCGCAGCCTGCACGGCGCACCGCTATTGATTCCAGGGCCGGAAACCGTGGTACGAAACCGCTTGCAGCGCTGGTTCGCGGAGCAGCAGATCCAGCCGCGCATCGTCGGCGAGTTCGACGACAGTGCGTTGATGCAGGCTTTTGGGCAGTCCGGCAGCGGCATCTTCATCGGCCCCAGCGTGATTGCTGATGAAGTGAAACGCCAATACGGCGTAGAAGTGATTGGCCAGACCGACGCCGTGACCGAGTCGTTCTACGCCATTTCCGTGGAGCGCAAGGTCAAGCACCCCGGCATTGTCGCCATTACTGAAGGTGCCCGACGTCAGTTGTTTACCGAACTGTAAGCCTCAGGCGCAGACTTCACGCGGCTCGAAGGTCATCAGGGCAATCGCCAGCAGAATTGAGGCGAGGATAAAACCGGCCGCCGCAAAACCGAGGCCTTGCAGCCCGACGCTATCGATCACCCGGCCGCCGACCATGGCGCCCAGGCCGATGCCGAGGTTGGCCCCGGCAATGTTCAGCGACGCTGCGAATGCCGGCGCCTCGGGCGCTGCCTTGATCAGGCGTACATGGCTGATCAGGAACAACGCCGCCTGGGTCATGCCCCAGATACCCATCGCCGCCGCCAGACCGAGGGGCGAATGAATGTTCGGCACCAGCGCCACCAGGCCGGCAATCATGAACRCGCAGAACATCACCGAAGCGATCAGCGGATGACGATCCACCGCGCGGCCGCCCAGCGAGTTACCGATCAGCCCTACCGCGCCGAAACCCATCAGACACCAGCCGACCACCGTACCGTTGAAACCGGCCAGGCGTTCAAGAATATCCGCCAGATAGGTGTAAGCGGTAAACATGCCGCTGAAGACCACGATCGACAGCAGCACATGGCCCACCATCAGCGGACTGCGCAGGATTTTGAATTGCGAACGGAAACTCACCTGATGCTGGTGCAGGTCGGTTTTCGGCAAGTAGATAAACAGCAGCATGGCTTTGGCAAAGGCGATCACCGCCAGAATGCCAAAGGCACTGCGCCAGCCGAACGCATCGGAAATCAGCGTGCCCACCGGAATGCCAAACACCGTGGCACAGACAATGCCGAAGCCGATCTTGGCGATGGCCCGCCCCGCGTAGTCGGGGCCGACAATGTCCACCGCCGTTTCACTGGCCAATGCCCAAAACACAGGCAACCCGAGTGCGGGAATCAATCGGGCGAAAGCCATGACCCAGATATTGGGCGCAAACGCCGCAAGGGTGTTGGCCAGGCCGAACATGATCAGCACCGAGATGAACAGCTTGCGGCGTTCAAACCGGGCGCAGTACGCGGTCAGGAACGGCCCGAAGGCTGCGACGGTGAAGGCGAACAAGCTCACCAGCAAACCCGCTTGCGGGATGCTGACTTCAAGGTCTCGGGCAATCGCCGGCAACAGGCCGACGATGACGAATTCCGTGGTCAGCAC
>NZ_JBFULH010000630.1:0-2286 GCF_056400445.1 Pseudomonas sp. P5_B2
GCTTCCGCGAGCACGCCGAAGGCGAGCGTATCGGAACTGCAGAAAATCAGTTCGGGAGGGGATGCGCGTCGCTGAAGTCGTTTCAAACCTTCCCTGCCAACTTCCCACGTCGCAGGCAGCGGCAGGATTTCTACAGGCACGTCGTGCAGGTCATGCTGCTTGAGCTTTTCAATCAGGCTATTGCAGCGTCGGATGGCTCGTGGATCATCCACCGAAATAACCGAGAATCGTCGGTAGCCCTTTGCAAAAAAATGATCAGCGACGAGCTCACCGACTTTTTCATGAGAAAAACCGACTTGTATATCCAGCGCTGTATCGCTGAGATCCCAGGCTTCAACGACCGGAATACCGGCTGACGCAAGCCGKTTTCTACTGGCTTCAGTGTGGAGGGTGCCTGTCAGAACGATACCGTCCGGACGTCGGCCCAGAATGGCTTCGAGCAAGACTTCCTCATGTTCAGGGGAATAGCCTGTCGGGCCCAGGAGCGATTGATAACCTGCCTCGGTCAGCCGATCCATGATGGCTTGCACCGCGCCGGCGAATATGGAGGTGCCAATGGTCGGCAGCAGAATGGCAACCAGTCGGCTTTTGCTGGAGGCGAGGCTACCGGCCAATAGATTGGGCACATAGCCCATCTCACGTACCGTTTCCAAAACGTGTTGCCTGGTGGCATCACTCACCAGCTCCGGGCGGTGCAAGGCGCGCGAAACGGTAATAGGTGAAACACCTGCCTTGAGAGCCACGTCAGCCACGGTGAGCGGTGATTCAGAGTTGCCATTGGCGGAGGCAATCTCACGTTTCGACTTTTTGGCCACAAAGCACCCAGCAATTCAACGAAGTAAGAACAGTAGCGGATGTTAGCGGGCTTTTCGCGGCCATACCATGACGTACGCCTGGGTTTGGAGGATTACCCTGTGGGAGATTCCATGTCGCGGGGAACCCTGCTGCCTTAAATTCGGCCGATATCGGATCAGTACGGCTACGCTCAACCCGAAGCGGCCTTTCATCTCTGTATGCCTTGACGAAGTACCGTTGCTCCACTGTGAACACTATTTTTTCATTGAAAACCCTTGGAACTACGCAGCCTGACTGAACGCCCATAGAAGTTTATGCAAAATTAAAAGGGGCTTGAGGTTGGGCATCCGATACTGTCCGGTGCTAATTTGGAACGCTACTTTTATGTCCCTCGCAGCCATTCGGCTTATCGGCTTCATCCTCGGCATTTTTCTGATCACGCTGGCCGTAAGCATGGCCATTCCCATGATCACGCTGGTGGCCTACCAGCGTAACGACGATCTGTCGGCCTTTCTCTGGTCGAGTTTGATTACCTTCATTTGTGGCCTCCTGTTGATCATGCGGGGGCGCCCGGATACAGGCCAGCTTCGCCCGAGGGATATGTACCTGCTGACGACTGGCAGTTGGGTCGTTGTGTGCACCTTCGCAGCGTTGCCAATGGTGTTCATCCGCCATATCAGCTACACCGACGCATTCTTTGAAACGATGTCTGGCATCACAACCACTGGTTCGACTGTACTCACCGGTCTGGATAGCTCATCACCCGGCTTGTTGATATGGCGCTCCATGCTGCATTGGTTGGGAGGCATCGGTTTTATCGGCATGGCTGTGGCAATCCTTCCGCTGTTGCGAGTCGGCGGCATGCGTCTGTTCCAGACAGAGTCCTCAGACTGGTCGGAAAAAGTGACACCGCGTTCCCATATGGCAGCCACGTACATCCTCCTGCTCTATCTGGGTCTTACCGGCATCGGAGCGCTGGCGCTCTGGGTCGCTGGAATGACGCCATTTGAAGCGGTCAATCACGCGATGTCGTTGATCTCCACCGGGGGATTCTCAACTTCGGACGCCTCACTGGGGCATTGGACGCAACCAGCGGTTCAGTGGGTAGCAGTGGCCATCATGATTCTGGGTAGCCTGCCATTCACCTTGTACGTCGCGACATTGCGGGGCGATCGGCGTGCGCTGATTCAGGATCATCAGGTACGCGGGTTTATTGGATTCTTGATTGTCACATCGCTGGCTGTGGGTACCTGGCTGTGTTTTCACAGCGATTACGGATGGTGGGATGCGTTTCGTATCGTCGCAGTCAACGTGACCTCGGTCGTCACGACCACGGGAGTTGCGGTTGGCGACTACACGTTATGGGGCAGCTTCGCCGTCATGCTCTTTTTCTATCTGACCTTCGTCGGTGGATGTTCAGGCTCAACGGCAGGTGGTCTTAAAATCTTTCGTTTTCAGGTGGCCGCCGCTCTACTGGTCAGTAGTCTGAAG
>NZ_JBFULH010000631.1:0-2285 GCF_056400445.1 Pseudomonas sp. P5_B2
GCGTCACGCTGTCCAGGCGTTCGCCGGCCTGGTTGGCGATGCCGACGCTGCTTTCGCTCTGGCGCCGGCTGTCGGTCATGATGCTCACCGCTTCGCGGGCGCCGACTTGCAGTTCCTCGATCATCTTCTGCACTTGCTGCGCCGAATCCTGAGTGCGGTGGGCGAGGTTGCGCACCTCATCCGCTACCACGGCAAAACCGCGACCGGCTTCACCGGCACGAGCCGCTTCAATGGCCGCGTTCAGCGCCAGCAAGTTGGTCTGTTGGGAGATGCTGGTGATCACCTCCAGAATCTGCCCAATGTTGACGGTGTTGCTGTTGAGCGTTTCGATGTTGCCGCACGAGTCGCTGATCTTCGCCGACAGCTGCTGCATCGCCGCGATAGTTTTATCTACAACTTGCTGGCCGTCTTCCGCCAGGGAGCGAGCATCGCTGGAGTGCTGAGAGGCGAGGGCGGCGTTCTGGGCGATTTCCTGGGCGGCGGCACCCAGTTCGTTGATCGCTGCGGCAACGCTGCTGGTGCGCGAGGCTTGCTGGTCGGAGTTGAACATCGACGAGTTCGACGCGGCCACGACGCGCAGCGCCACTTCGTTGACTTGGCCGGTGGCCGAGGCAACTTCGCGAATCGAGGTGTGAATGCGCTCTACAAAACGGTTGAACGAGGTGCCCAGCGCGCCGAATTCGTCCTGACCGTGGATGGTCAGGCGTTTGGTCAGGTCACCTTCACCTTCGGCGATGTCATGCATCGCGCGGCCCATGGTCAGCAGCGGCTGCATCAGGACGCTGATCAACATGCCCAGCAACGCGATGATGATCACCACCGCAATGACCATGGCGATGATCGCCGAAGTGCGGAATTCGCTAAGCATCGAGAACGCGGTGTCCTGATCCAGCACCAGCGCCACGTACCAGTCCGCGGAGGGCACGCCATTGACGCGGGTGAAGGAGATGAACTGGGTCTTGCCATCGAGCTCGACTTCTTTCATGCCCGGGCTGACTTTCGGTGCGCTGCTCGGGTAGGCGTCTGCCAGGCCTTTGAGCACCAGTTTGCTGTCGGGGTGAATCAGGATCTTGCCGTCGGCGCTGACGATGAACGCATGACCGTGGCCGCCGAAGTTCAGCGAGTTGATGATGGCGCTGACGCTGGACAGGTCGATGTCCGCACCGGCGACGCCAATCATTTGGTCCTGATACTTCACGGGTGTGGCAACCGTGATCACCAGTTTGCCGGAAGACGCTGCGATGTACGGTTCGGTGACGATGGTCTGTTGCGCGCTGTTCGCTGCCTTGTACCAGCCACGGGCGCGAGGGTCGTAGTCGGCGGCACGATTGCCGGCGGGGATCGAGAACATCACACCGTCAGTGCCGCCGAAATAGCTCAACTGGAAGTTGCTGGTGTAGGCCGGCAGGTCGATGGCGCGTTTCAGGCTGGCCTGTGCGCTGCCGTCCACGGCGATCTGCTGGGACAACGATTGCAGCAACTGGATGCGGCTTTCCAGCCAGGTCTGGATGTTGTTGGTGGTCAGGCTGCCGAGTTCCTGCATCGAGGTTTCGGTACTGCTGCGCAGAGTCTGGCGCTGGCGGTAGTCGTTGAACAGGATAAAGCAGGCGAAGGCAACGGCGACCACGAGGGCGGCTGCCAGCAGGATCTTGTGGCTGAATTTCATGTTTCTGGTCATTAAATGCACTACCGCGGAGGGGCTTGTCAGCGAGGGGCGTCAATTGCCACAGACGAGGGCTTTACRCTGCTTCTATGTCGACAGGGCTGCGCCAAAGATGAGGCGTCTTATTAAAAAACTGACGAAATATTCCAAGGCGCAGGAAAGTGACTGATTTTTCGAAAAAAGGCAGACGAGCGGCCTGAGAAATAGCTCGGTGGTCGGGGAACCAGATGGGGGTTTTCTCTTCTAAGGTTCTGCTTGGCAGCCATGCCATTCCCCTTCGTCCCAGGAGTTTCACCATGTCGCTGCGATCTATCGCCTTGCTGTCGTTCTGCGTGTTGTTGGCCGCGTGCGGCAAGGTCAATCAGGAAAACTACTCGAAGCTATCGACCGGCATGCCTAAGGCCGAGGTCGAAACGTTGCTGGGTAAGCCTGCTGATTGCTCGGGCGCGCTGGGTATGTCTAGCTGCACCTGGGGCGACAAAAACAGCTTTATCAGCGTGCAGTATGCCGGTGACAAAGTATTGATGTTTTCTGGCCAAGGCCTGAAGTAAACCGGGGCGTTGCGCCCACGGGAGAAAAACAATGAAGCGGTTATTACTTGTACTTTTTGCCGGCCTGGTAT
>NZ_JBFULH010000632.1:0-2284 GCF_056400445.1 Pseudomonas sp. P5_B2
CCTCACGGCAGTCGCCTTTTTTATGTTTGTCGCAAAACCTTTGTAGGAGCAAGGCTAGCCCGCGATAGCGTCCTCGAGATCGTCATCGCGGGCAAGCCATGGTCCTACGCAAAGCTCCTGAAGTCAGATCCGATAAGTACTCTTGGTCATTACCTTGGCCAACAGACTCATCCCGAACTTTACCGGCGCGGGAAAACGGAACCCTCCGGCATCCAGCGCACTTTCCGCATGATGTTCTTCATCGATACGCATCTGCTCAAGAATCGCCCGGGACTTTTCGTCCTCGGCCGGCAATTGCTCAAGGTGTTCATTCAAGTGCTTGCACACTTGATGTTCGGTGGCGGCAACAAACCCCAGGCTGACTTTGTCGCTGATCAACCCGGCCACCGCGCCAATTCCGAACGACATGCCATAAAACAGCGGGTTGAGAATGCTGGTATGACTGCCCAACTGCTGAATGCGCTGCTCGCACCAGACCAGATGGTCGATCTCTTCTTCGGCAGCATGTTCCATGGCGGCACGTACATGCGGGAGCTTGGCGGTCAGGGCTTGCCCTTGATACAACGCCTGAGCACAAACTTCGCCGGTATGGTTGATGCGCATCAAGCCGGCGACGTGCCGGGTGTCCTCATCGCTCAGTTTCACTTCGGGCTGGACGATGGCCGGCGACGGACGGTAGGGCTGACCGCTGAAGGGCAGCAGGGTACGCATGGCGGCGTCGGCTTGCAGCAGAAGACGGTCAATCGGCGAGTAGTGACGTTGGGTAGTCATGCTGACCTCCGGGGAAAATCTCGGCGGCCAGTTTAACCCAATCGGCCGGGGAAGGTTTGAGCTGGGTCATGCGGGAGTGGCTGGCCACTCCTTTGGAGCCGTCTGCAATCAGCCCGGCGGCCAGTGCATCTGACGCTGACCTAGCACATGCATATGAATGTGATAGACAGTCTGCCCACCTTCTTCATTGCAATTCATGACAACGCGGAAACCTTTTTCGCAACCCAGTTCCAGCGCCAGACGCTGCGCGGTGAACAGGATATGCCCGGCCAATGCCTTGTCTTCTTCGGTGAGGTCGTTAAGGGTGCGCACGGGTTTTTTCGGGATCACCAGAAAATGCACTGGTGCTTGTGGGGCGATATCGTGGAAGGCCAGTACCTGGTCGTCCTCGTAAATGATCTTCGCCGGGATTTCCCGGTTGATGATCTTGGTGAACAGAGTATCCACAGCTGTTTCTCCGTTGTTTTGGCTGGCCTGAGTGTACCCATGGTTTTACCGTAGGACCATTCAGCGTGGGCAGTAAACCTTGTTGACCATGCCGGCGATTGTCCGGTTTAACCAGCGCGAGCCGAGTCGTGGCAGAAAGGCGCGCCAGCGGTTGCTTCGGCCCGGAATAATGATTGCGCGATTTTTCTCCAGGGCCCGCACGGTATACAGCGCCACTTCTTCGGGGCTCATCAGCATTTTGCTGTCGGCCAGTTTGCTAGTGTCCAACTGCGCGGTACGGAAAAAACCAGTGCGCGTCGGGCCGGGACAGAGCACCGAGACCTTGACTGCGCATTTCWTCAGCTCGACACGCAAACCTTCGGAAAAATGYAGCACATACGCCTTGCTGGCGTAGTAAGTGCTCATCCACGGGCCGGGAAGAAACGCGGCGACCGAGGCAACATTGAGGATTTGCCCGCCACCCTGCAAGGCCATGCTGTTCCCGATGGCGTGGCAGAGGCGGGTGAGTGCCAGAATGTTCACTTCGATCAGGTCCTGCTCGGTCATCCAGTCTTGAGCGAGAAAGGGGCCGCAGGTGCCCATGCCGGCGCAATTGACCAGCAAATCAATCTGACGGTCGCCTTCCTCCAGTTCCAGCAGAAACCCGGACAGCCGTAGCGGCTCGCCAAGGTCACAGGCACGGAAAAGCACTTCCACGCCAAAACGTTGAGTCAGTTCAATCGCAATAATTTCCAGCTGATCACGCTGTCGGGCCACCAGAATCAGGCTGCGGCCGCGCCGGGCCAGCGCTTCGGCCATCGCAAGGCCGATGCCGCTGGAAGCGCCGGTGATCAGAGCGTAACGGGTCATGCAGTTCTCCATCGCAACAGCTCCGCGCCGCGACGCAGGTGTCACGGGCGGGGAGCGCTGTTTATTCTTTCGCAGAGTCTACAGGGGACGGGGCTTCTCCGGCTTCTTCGTCTTCAGAATCCGGTGCGGTTTCGATCACTTCGGCCGGGTCGACGTCCATCTCGTCGATCGTCACCGAGCCGCTGTCATAGCTGCTTTCAGTAGCGCTTTCATACTC
>NZ_JBFULH010000633.1:0-2276 GCF_056400445.1 Pseudomonas sp. P5_B2
GCTGTGCCCTTTCCTACCATTACGACAAATGCCATCACCGAAGCACAAGCGGTAGCAGCACCGATGGCGAACAGCCCCAAATAATGGAAACCTTCGACTAAAAAATTGCCAATCGAATTGGCTT
Organism: Pseudomonas sp. P5_B2; assembly: GCF_056400445.1. Classification (NCBI taxonomy): domain Bacteria; kingdom Pseudomonadati; phylum Pseudomonadota; class Gammaproteobacteria; order Pseudomonadales; family Pseudomonadaceae; genus Pseudomonas; species Pseudomonas sp. P5_B2. The sequence continues at coordinate 125 of NZ_JBFULH010000633.1, forward strand.
GCTTGTGCATTCGTTCCCGACTGTGCTCTATCCACTTCATACGATGTCTCCCCCGAAAATCTAATGATGCCAGAGAACCTAAGCCAAAATACGGCTAGGTTGTGTTAGTATTAGTTTGTTGGTCTTGAAGTAAATCCCGACCATCGCCCCCAATTCCAGGTAGATGAACAGCAGCAAGATGTCGTCGATCTTGATGTGTCCTGCTTCGATCATCCCCAGAAATTCCATTACCGCCGCCCACGCTGTCACCGCACCAATGGCGAACAGCGCCAGGTAGTGGAAGGTCTCGACGAACAGGTTGCCCAGGGACTCGGCCAGTTGATGCACGTTCTGCCGCAGGTTCTCGGCCCAGTTGATTTTCACGATGATGCTTCCTTAGCTCGGTTTGAGCGGATGATGCGGGATGGACGTGACGGTTGTTCTGCATGCAGAAAAAAGGCCAGAGGCTGTGGGTGAGATGGTGATGAGTCGTTACTGGACACTTTTATGCGGTCTCGTCTGGCCCCTTCGCGAGCAGGCTCGCGATGGCTGCGYCACGGTTTAGCTGACAAACGCCAATTTCGGTCTACATTAAAAAGCCACTACCCAAAACCCGGGGATTCGCTTATCCTTTTCGCTGTATATAAATACAGTAGTCGAAACAGACAACTAATGTGAAGGCATGTGAGGTGGTGAATGGCCGTCGAAGTGGTATACCGCAGCAGCCGAGATCTGGAGCGCTTGTTCATGGATAAAGCCGAAGCTGACCGTCATGACAAAATGCTCGAACTGGCCGAATTGCTGGCTGAAGTGTTGCAAAAAGCCGTTCCGTCCCTGACCGAGCAGCAAGTGGAAGAAGCCGGGATCTACATGGCGAAGAATCGCGATGTGTTCGCCAAAGCGTTCAAGAGCCAGCCGGATGCCTTGTCCGAACTGCTGAATGCGCCGGTTGAAGTGGTTGAACAGGCTGAACTTGTCGAGGCCGTTGAAGCTGCTGAGCCGACCAAGCCAGCCAAAGCGGCCAAGACGCCGAAGTAAGCAACGCCCGAATTGAATAGGCCCTGAGTCGACTGACTCAGGGCCTTTTTCATGTCTGGATAACAGAATGACTCAGCGGTACAACACCCTCTCTGCCAATTCGTCCGCCACCCGCGCCGGCGATCGTTTTTCCGCTTGGGCATGGGCATAGACTTCGGTCAGGCGTGAGGCGATTTTCGACAGGTGCGCGGTGATGGTCGTCAGCTCTTCGCCGCGGTGTTTGAGGGAAACGTAGATCAGCCCGCCTGAATTGATCACGTAATCCGGCGCATACAGAATGCCGCGTCGTTCCAATTGATCGGCGACTTCCAGGTGCGTCAGCTGATTGTTCGCCGAGCCGGCCACCGCCGAGCAGCGCAGTTGCGTCACGCTGTGGCTGTTGAGCACGCCACCCAGGCCACACGGCGCGAGGATGTCGCACGGCGTGCTGAGCAATGCGTCGTTGGCAATCGGGTGAGCGCCCAGTTGCTCCATCGCCAGTTGCACCTTGCCGTGATCAATATCGCTGACCAGCAGTTCCGCGCCGGCCGCGTGCRGTTGCTCGGCGAGTGCATAACCAACGTTGCCCAAACCCTGGATGGCCACGCGCAGGCCTTCCAGATTATCGCTGCCCAGCCGGGCCATCGCGGTCGCTCGAATGCCGGTGAACACGCCCATGGCGGCATGCGGCGCAGGATCGCCCGCCGACGTGGTGCTGGTGACGTGTTGAGTCTGCTGGGCGATGCAATCCATGTCGGCCACCGAGGTGCCGCTGTCGATGGCGGTGATATATCGGCCGTCGAGTTGGTTGATACAGCGCCCGAAGGCTTCGAACAGCGCGGCACGATTTTCCACGTGGACCGGGCGAACAATCACCGCCACGCCGCCGCCCTGGGCCAGCCCGGCCAGTGCAGCCTTGTAACTCATGCCTTGTGCAAGGCGTATGGCATCCTCGACCGCCGATTCGTCGCTGGGGTAGGCAAGGTAACGACAACCACCCAAGGCAGGCCCGAGCCGGCTGTTATGAATGGCAATGACCGCCTTCAACCCGGTGACCGAGTCGACGCTCAGATGCAGCGATTCAAGGCGAGTGCTTTGCATGAGAGCGAACATCGTGGGGCTCCCGAATCACTTCTTGTAGTCGCCAGTATAGGCT
>NZ_JBFULH010000634.1:0-2267 GCF_056400445.1 Pseudomonas sp. P5_B2
CTGCTGCTGAAGTGGTCGGCGCCTTATCCGATCTTCAGCTTGCCCGTGATGTTGGGTATTGCCGGTGGCATCGGCCTGCTGATCGGCCCGGCGGGTCTTCTTTGGCTGAACCTACGTCGCAACCCTGCGCACGGCGATGAGAACCAAAAACCCATGGATCGCGGCTTCATCGCGCTGCTGTTTCTGGTCAGCGCAAGCGGCCTCGCGCTACTGGCTTTGCGTGAAACCAGCGCCTTGGGCTTGATGTTGGCTATCCATCTCGGCCTGGTCATGGCGTTTTTCTTGACCATGCCCTACAGCAAATTCGCCCATGGAATATTCCGCAGCGCAGCGCTGCTCAAACACGCCATCGAGAAGCGTCAACCCAACCCGATCAACGCCGGCAGCGACTGACGGTTAAAACACTCATTCCAAAAACAATAGTGAGCATAACGGTAGCCATCATGAAAACGACAACGGCAACAACCCGAGCCAATGGGTCCAAATTGGGCGCCATTTTGCGGGTCACCAGCGGTAACTTTCTCGAGCAATTCGACTTCTTTCTGTTCGGGTTCTACGCGACCTACATCTCCCAGACCTTCTTTCCAGCCACCAGCGAGTTTGCCTCGCTGATGATGACCTTCGCGGTATTCGGCTCCGGATTCCTGATGCGTCCGTTAGGCGCCATCGTGCTGGGGGCGTACATCGACAAGGTGGGCCGTCGCAAGGGGCTGATCGTGACGCTGTCGATCATGGCCGCCGGTACCGTATTGATCGCCCTGGTGCCGGGCTATGCCGCCATCGGCGTGGCGGCACCGATTCTGGTGTTGTTGGGCAGGCTGCTCCAGGGCTTCTCCGCCGGCGCGGAAATGGGCGGTGTTTCCGTGTATCTGGCGGAAATTTCCACCCCCGGTCACACCGGTTTCTACACCAGTTGGCAATCGGCCAGCCAACAGGTGGCGATCGTCGTCGCGGCCGCGTTGGGCTACACGATCAATGCCACGATGCAAGCCGCTGAAATCGCCGATTGGGGCTGGCGTATTCCGTTCTTCATTGGCTGCGTGATCATCCCGTTCATTTTCATTATTCGCCGCTCACTGGAAGAAACCGCTGCCTTCACTGCTCGCAGCCATCGTCCAACAACCCGCGAAGTTTTTCGCTCGATGCGTGACAACTGGCGCACCGTACTGGCGGGCGGCTTGCTGGCGTCCATGACCACCACCACGTTCTACCTGATTACGGTCTACACACCGACGTTTGGCAGGACAGTACTGAACCTAAGCACCACCGACAGCCTGGTGGTGACACTGCTGGTCGGCATCAGCAACTTTATCTGGCTGCCTATCGGCGGCGCCCTCTCCGACCGCATTGGCCGTCGGCCACTGTTGCTGGCGATATCGTTGCTGTGCATCTTCACCGCCTATCCCGCCATGCACTGGCTGGCAGAGGCGGCGAGTTTCGAACGACTCCTCGCTGTTCTGCTGTACTTCTCATTCTTCTTTGGCATTTACAACGGCGCCATGGTCGCGGCACTGACCGAAGTCATGCCACAGAACGTGCGGGTAGTCGGGTTTTCACTGGCCTTCAGTTTGGCCACCGCGGTGTTTGGCGGTTTTACCCCGGCAATCTCGACGCTACTTGTCCAGGCCACGGGCGACAAGGCATCACCTGCCTACTGGCTAATGTTCGCGGCGGTGTGCGGGTTCACGGCGACGACGATTCTGTATCGTCGGCAAAAAGCTTTGGCAGTCAGAACCGTTTAGTTCCTAATCGCCGACGCTTACCACGCGTCGATCCACGGCGGGAACCGAATTGGAGTGGCATGAGGTCGATTACAGTCTTTCGTCAGGGCAGTAATCGGCCTAAAGATCCCATTCAATGGGCATAGACAGATTTTTCGAATAATTTCTCAATATGTGGCCCTTGATTCAACTCGATCAAGGGCCCGAAGCAGGATGCGGCTATTCCAAAAGCGCAAGAGACGGTCGATTTAACATCATCGTAGTACGAGATCTGTCTTGCGCTTATTCGTATGGCCTACGACCGGCTGCTATSGGCCCAGGCTGTGTGAAAACTCCCGCAATTGTCTAATCTTCTGATCGTCGAGATCGTAGCGGGGGCGATCATGAAGCGATTTATTGAAGGTGAGGCTCGGACGCAAGTCACGTTGCTGCCGGAGTGCCTGGATGATTACGTGACCGAAGAAAATCCAGTCCGGGTGGTCGACGTTTTCGTCGATGAACTCGACCTGGGTGCACTTGGGTTTGAAGGTGTTGATCCTGCTGCAA
>NZ_JBFULH010000635.1:0-2260 GCF_056400445.1 Pseudomonas sp. P5_B2
GTCCTGGTTCGGGAACAATCGGTCATACGAGCTCAACTTGAGTTGGCGAGTCCGAGCGCAGGTATGGCTAATAATCGCCGTGCCCAGCCGCCTGGCGTCTTGGGCAGTGACCGCTTTAGCGAAAAAAATCCATGCATGAGCACCATTGCCCGAGCGAGAGATTTCCAAAGCCACGGGCACACCCAGCTCGTGACAGGATTGGGCGAAGCCCAGCAAGTCTTCACGCCAGTCGGCCTCGTCAAAATCCACGGCAAGGAAATAACAGGTGTCATCGGTTAACAGAGGGTAAACGCCTGCGACTATTTCGCCCGCCAAATGCCGATAAAGCACCTGGTCATTAAGCGGTACCAATTGGCGGAAGCTGCAGTCACCACACTTTATTCTCGGCTTCTGACAAACACCTGGGCGCCATTCATTGGCACAGGCCGGTGAATATCCTGCCTTACCGGCTTTGCTCTCCCAGCGTTGTGGGTACACATCAGTTCGTCCTCGAAACAAGCGCTGAAACAGCTTGAGCTTGGCCTCGGTTCCCAGATGCTGAGCGGGCACCTCGATGACTGAAATGGGCACGACGGACACGGCGACTGGCAGACGCCATTCGATAGCATTGGCTTCCAGCAAAGCAATCAATCGGGCATTTTCTGCCTGTAACTGTGCCAGTGAATCAGATTCAGTCATGGGGTCTCTATTCAATCCCGTGTCTCGTCCTTCCAAGATGCTCTACGTTGGTCTGAGAAGCCCATTTCGCCATGGTCTACAGCGGCCAAACGGTGATGTTCATGACCAGCAACGCTATGGGTGGTGGGCCTTTAAGCCAAACGTGGCGGCGCTCGTGAACCATGGCTGACGGTGCTGAGTGAAATGCGTGGGCACCCRATGGAGAACGCCCTCTACCAGCCATAGTGGTTGGGTATTTTAATATCAAGATCCAGCAGCCTGTCCGACGTATGGATAAGGGGATCAAGCCAATCCGCTTTGGCCTTAGCCCACTGTAAATAGGCGAACTGCACTTGTGTCGGGGCTCCGGCACCGTAGGTTACTTTTTCTAACTCGACAAGATACTCCCGAAGCGCATTGGCCCGTCGCCAATGGTGGGCGTCCTCTTCAAGCCGCTGTAGTTTTGCTCGCTCGGCATCCTGCTCCGCCTTTTTGGCTAAGGCTTCATCGCGTTGTATCCGACGCCCCACTTCAGCAATGGCCCGCTCTTCCTGCCCGATCAACAGCTCGACGGCGCGCCGCACCATCATGATGATCAGCTTGTTGAGCTGCTCCTCAACAGGCGTATGGGTGGAGTCCATAACTTTCCCGCCAAACCCTGCATCTCCCAACACATGCAGTTGGCCTGTGGGAACGTACTGCGGCGACGATATCGAACTCCAATGGATGCGTTCATTTCGCGCCAAGGTACGCGGAGGTGGACTGCCCTCAGAACGCTTGGTCGGCTCGAAAAAGCGCAGACTAATCTGTATCCCGAATATTTCGACTGTGCATCGATCACCCATGAGCACGGTATACCCCCGGGTCTCGAAGGCTTTGATCAAGGCGTCAGCAATCCGAAGCGCCCGAGGCTGCATGGCCGTCGAAACCTTCATATCCAGTGCCCGCTGACGACGACTGGGGAAGGGCATGCCCCGCTGATCCAAGACGGGATGACGCAACGCCTCCCGCGTCTGCACGACATAGGCATGGGGATTGGTGAGCCGCTCTGCCACGCGTATCCGGTGAGTCGGCAGTTGCTCATATTCGATGACCGTTTGCAGCCGGGGATCAACCGACTCGATGGTGGGCACTTTGGATGGTGGTGCCGGCACCGAAGGGTGATGCCATAGGTAGCGCGCAGGCCCGGTGTAATCCCGGAGTTGGGGTTGAGGCGGCACGCGCTTACCGGCTTTACGTTTTGCCCAATACCCTCGCATGGGCGTCGGTATCTGCAGTCTTGCGCACAACTTTTTCAGTCCGACGTCAGACAGCCCATACTTGGGCGCGACCACTGACACGGGGTCAGTCCAGACCTGCTCCAGCAGCACACCACGATCATATTGCTCCATGATCGGCTCCTCAATGCTCAGCCGCTAGCAAAACACACGTTGATTTCCACCGTTTTACCGTCGGGCCACTATCACCGGTTCACCCTTCAACGGAAACCCGCGAGCCATAGCAGGGCGCATCGGAGTGACATCGCCGAGGCCGGCCAGTAAGGGCTTCCGAAATGTTGCAATCGGCGCCAGGGGATGCCCGCCGTGGGGCCCCACCCGTCGGG
>NZ_JBFULH010000636.1:0-2256 GCF_056400445.1 Pseudomonas sp. P5_B2
CTGCTCAGGAATTGCAGGGCGATCCAGAAGGGCAGCATGATCAGATCGCTTCCTTGAGCAGAACGCCAGGTTCAACGCTCAACGAAAACAACGAGCCATGAGCGACTTCGACATTGAGCAACTGCTCACGCGGCAATCCCCGGGCTTGCGCCAGCAATAAACGCATGACGCCACCATGGCTGATCAACAGGACGCGCTCGCCAGCGTAGGCCACTGACAAGCGTTCGATGGCCGCCACTACCCGTTTGGAAAAGTCCGCCACCCGCTCGCCGTCCGGCGGCGTAAACGAATAAGGATCAGCCCAGAACTGCCCCAATGCCGCTGCATCGGTTTCCATCAACGCTGCTGCGCTCTGCCCTTCCCAGGCACCGAAATGCAGTTCTTGCAGGTCTTTGTCCAAGTGCACCGGCAACCCCAGTTGCGCGCCGAGCCCTTCGGCAAACCGCGCGCAACGCTGCAAGGGCGAGCTGACCAATCGATCCCACGGTCCCTGGTCCAAAACAGCCGCGCGCATCTGCTCCCAGCCTTTGGCGGTCAGTGCGTCATCGAGGCTGCCACGCAACCCGCCACCGAGTTCGGTCTCGCCATGTCGCAGCAGGTCCAGATGCAAGGTCATACCGGACGATCCGCAACGGCCGCTTCGGCGAAGGTCGCCATCTGCCCGTGAAGGTCGCAGGCCAGACGCAACAACGGCACTGCCAACGCCGCACCGCTGCCCTCGCCCAGACGCAGCCCCAAATCCAGCAGCGGTTCTGCGTTGAGGGTTTCCAGCACATGACGATGGCCCGGCTCGGCACCCCGATGGCCGAACAGCAACCACTGACGACAATCAGGATTCAAGCGCACCGCCACCAATGCCGCGACGCTGCAAATGAACCCGTCGACCAACACGGCCACGCCTTCTTGCGCGCACGCCAGATACGCGCCAACCAGCGCGGCAATTTCAAAGCCGCCGAGATTGAACAACGTCTGCAAAACATCCCCGCGCTGAGCACTGTGCAGCGCCAACGCACGTTCGATGACCTGAGCTTTGTGGCTGACGCCCGCCACGTCCAGACCGGTGCCCGGCCCAGCCAGATGAACCACCGGGCAATCGAGCAAGGCACAAGCCAATGCACTGGCGGCGGTGGTGTTGCCAATGCCCATTTCACCACCGATAAACAACTGCGCTCCGGCGGCGATGGCGCGCYGCACGCTGTCACGACCGGCCTGCATGGCGAGCTCACCCTGATCCGTCGTCATGGCCGGACCTTTGACGAAATTCGCCGTGCCGGGACCAACGTTCAAGTGGCGCACACCGGGCAGATTCAAGGTCGGCGTGACCGTGCCCAGATCCACTACTTCAAGGGAAGCGCCCAACTGCCGCGCCAACACACTGATCGCCGCGCCGCCAGTAACAAAGTTTTGCAGCATCTGCCCGGTGACTTCCTGAGGAAACGCCGACACGCCTTCAGCCACGACACCATGGTCACCGGCAAAAATCGCGATCCACAGATGATCCAGACCCGGCTTTACCTGCCCCTGCAACCCGGCCAATTGCACCGCCACCGACTCCAGTCGACCGAGCGAACCAGCTGGCTTGGTCAGTTGCTGCTGACGCGCCTGCGCCTGTTCGACGGCTTGCGCATTGATCTGCTTGCTCGGGTTCAGCCACCAGGATTGAGTCATAACGCAGTTCCTTTCAAAGTCAGGGGCAGGCCAGCGACGGTCAGGACGACACGCTGGCAGCGCTCGGCCAACGCCTGATGCAGCCAACCGGCCTCATCGACGTAGCGGCGAGTCAATTCGCCGAGCGGCACGACACCCATTCCGGTCTCGTTGCTGACAAAAATGATTTCACCCGGCAACGAGGCCAGGCAGTCCAATAAAGCTTCGCGTTCGGCGTTGAGGCGTTCGACGTCGTCGAGCATCAACAGATTGGTCATCCACAGCGTCAGGCAATCCACCAACAGGCAACGGTTGGCGTGGGCGGTTTCGCGCAGGACGCGTGCGAGTTCGACCGGTTCTTCGATCAATGCCCATTCGGCGGGACGCCGGGCGCGGTGATGGGCGACGCGGTCATTCATTTCACCGTCCAGCGGTTGGCTGGTGGCGATGTAGGTCACGGCAAGATGACTGTCGGTGGCGAGTTTTTCGGCCAGTCGACTTTTGCCGGAGCGGGCGCCGCCGAGRATGAGTTGGAGCATGGTTTATTCCTTAAAATCATCGGTGAGGCGCCTGCCGCCTTCGCGAGCAAGCCCGCTCCCACATTAGATC
>NZ_JBFULH010000637.1:0-2250 GCF_056400445.1 Pseudomonas sp. P5_B2
GGGATGTTAGCTGGCTAATTGCTTGATTCAGCAGCATTCCTTGGCTTTCCTGCGTTTTTCAATCGGTGACTAAATTGCATCCGGGTTTTTCTGACGGAGCACCAACGTTATCATTCGCGTCGATTTCTTTTCCGGACAGGACCCATGACTCAAGAACCTAGCACCCTCTATGCCAAGCTGCTTGGTGAAACCGCATCTATTACCTGGAAAGAGCTGGAACCGTTCTTCGCCAAGGGTGCCCTATTGTGGGTCGACCCTGGTCTGGATTTGATCGCTGCCGCCGAAGCCGTAGCCCAAGATGTAGGCGAGAAAGTCGCTGCCTGGCTGGCCTCCGATCAAGTCGCCAAGCTCTCTGAAACGCGGGCATTGGATCTTTTTGAACGGGATCCGGAACTGTGGGCCGTGGTGGTTTCGCCGTGGATTCTGATCCAGGAAAGGGCGACGAGCTGAGTCGTTGCGCTTTATTGGTGCGTCCTGTTGGCGGCCGAAAGTGTGTAGGGGAGTAGCGTGATGGCATGTGGCCGTGGAGAAAGGCCACAGGCATGGCCAGCATCACGGTGACGTAAACGTAACGGGAACAGTTCAGTGAGCTGTCGAAAGGCTGCTTAATTGTTTCTGGATGTGGATTTGTAGCGGATTTGAGAGCGCTATCGCGAGCAGGCTCGCTGCCACAGTTGACCGCGTTTCTTCAGAAAGAATGCGATCCCTGTGGSAGCGAGCCTGCTCGCGATTGGAGGCGACGGGGTGTCAAACCGATCTCAGACAGTCTTGCCAGTATGGTTATTAAGCGAAATAACCTTGGTCTTGCCAATCTGGTGACGGTAGATCTCACGCAGGTACTTGATCGCCTTCTTTACGCAATCACGTGACAAGCGAATGTCGTTGATCGAGACAAACTTGTCCTTGTCATTGATCAGCTCACGGTACTTCTTCTCGTACATCGGTTTGATCGCGTACCAGTTGGTATCGAGGATCTTCGCCGGGTTCTCGAATTCATTGAGCAAGTCGCCGATCCGGTCTTCGTCGAACTCTTCATTAATGATGAAGTCGAGGATCGAGTTATCCAGCGTCTCGTCGAAACGGTACGGGTTCTTGGCAAAGCAGCGCTTGATGAACGCTACGATCAGCGTCAGGAAGTCGTCCGACAGGCACGGGCTCTTGGCGATCAGGGTGGTCAGCGACAAGTTGGCCGATGCGCCGATGACCAATGCGTAACGTTTGAGCGTAGTGTTCGGAAACAGGCTGTTGAGATGGGTCTTCAACCGGTGCAGGTCCATGTAGGACAGCTTGTAGTCCTTCGGCAAGGACACAATCGACACCACTGACGAGCAGTTCTTGAAGAAGTGCAGGTCGTGCAACGCCGCCGCGACGTATCCGGAATTCTTGTACTGCTCCAGCGAGGCGCGATAGCGCTTGGACTCAATAGGCAGCAGGCTGATGCCTTCGATTGCCTGGGTTACTTTGTTGAAGTGCGGCAGGTCAATGGAGCGGAAGAACAAATCGTCGATGTTCAGTCGCTGCGGTTCTTTCTCGAAGACCTTGAACTTGTCGCTGTTTGGCGGCGGTGTTTCCGGCACCACGGACTCGGCGTAGGCAATCGCCACCGGACCGGCGAGGCTCATGAACAGGTCGTTGGCGTCGAGGCGAATGGTTTCGCCGATGTCGATGCCGGCGCGGCGGAAATAGTTCTGGTCATAGTCCGTTGTGACCGCTTGCGCCGTCAGGATGTTGAAGATTTGCTGCGAGATGTATTGGTTGGCGTGTTTTTCCATGGCATTGACGTCAATGCTCTGGATGTTGCCATCATCGCTTTCTTCGGCATAACGCATGATGTCGTTGGAGATCAGCATCATGGCGTTCCATGGGCGGATACGGCCCATGACGCTGGCTTCGCTGCTGTCTTCATTGGCGAAGTTGTGGGAGAAGTCCCACTCTTCCGACAGATATTTACACAGTAGGCGACCGGCGTTGATGTGCAGCGCCTCGGACATTTCGCTGCGGTGATCGGAAATGTTAGGCAGTACGCAAATTCCGCTGGTGAAGATCGGCTCGAAGACAAAGGAATGACCGCTCTTGCCGTCGTGCTCGTCCATCGGCTTGGTGTCGAACGTTTTGCTCATGTACGAGTGCTGCTGGGCCAAGCCAAATTCCGAGGCCATGCCCGAACCGGTACCGCCGCCGGCGCTGAAAATCGAGAAATACAAGCGCGACTGGTTGGCTTTGATCCCGCAGCTGTCGATCAGGTACGAG
>NZ_JBFULH010000638.1:0-2246 GCF_056400445.1 Pseudomonas sp. P5_B2
ATCTGGCTGGCCGTGGATTTCACCGAATGCCCCCTGAGCACCATGTGCGCCACTTCCCGCTCGCGCTCGGTCAGCACGTCGCTGCCAAAATTTTCGAACGCCGACTGCACGCGTTGCTTCAGATCGTCACTTTCAATGACCGCGCTGTGCGCCAAACCGCGACGGCCAAACTCGCTGATAAATTCCCGAACCAATGGCTCAACCGCCCGCAACAGATTCAGCTGTTCCGCCCGCAGACTTTCCCCGCCAAAACCCTGAAACAGGCTGACCGAGACCTGGCTGTCATGGCCGGTATCGATCAGGTAAAAACTGTCCTCCGAGCACCCGGCCTTCAAGTAATAAGTCTTGTAGTACTCAGTGTCGAAGAAGTTGTCCGGGGCGATTTCTTCCAGGTGATAAAACCCTTCGGCCAGCCCCTGCTCCACCGCCAGACAAAACGGGTCGAGCAAGTAGCCACCGGAAAAATAGCGGTCGATGATCGAGTGCCGGTACTGCTCCGGGATACCGCGCTGGTACAGCAACTGTGGCGCCCGGTCCTTGTGTTCGAGGCTGATCATCACCGATTCGATGGACACCAGATGCCCGAACGCCGACGCCAGGTATTGCAGGGCATCGGGCGCGTCGACATGGGCGAATGCGTCGCGCATGGCGCCGTGCCATTTATGCAAGGCCCCGAAGGGCAATGCGATCAGCGTATCGTCGTCGGGTTTGCTCATGCCCCGCAGTCTAGCGGGAGAACCGACGCCGGGTAACCGCCGATTGACCGAACTCATTGCCCGAAATACTGGCCGCTTTTCTCAAGCTCGGCCGCCACTTTAAGAATGCACACCCGCAGGATCTCGACGATTTCATCGACTTGGGCGCACGTCAGGATCAGCGGTGGCGACATCACGTTGAGGTGCATGATCGGCCGCACCAGCAACCCCCGGGCCTGGGCCCTTGAGTGAATCATTTCACCAATGTTGATCTCATCGGCGAACAACGCTTTGGTGCGCTTGTCGGCGACGAACTCCACGCAGGCCATGAACTTCTGGCAGCGCACATCGCCCACCAGCGGCAAGTCGCTGAGGGTTGCCAGCCGCTCTTCGAGATAAGCGCCGACCCTGTCGACATGCTCCAGCAGCTGTTCCCGCTCGATGATCTCGATGTTTTTCAGCGCCGCCGTGCAGCACACCGGATGGCCGCTGTAGGTGAAGCCGTGGGTGAAGCAGCGGCCCTTTCCCGGCTCGGCGATGACTTTCCAGATCCGGTCGGAAAAGATGCACGCGCCCAGTGGCAAATAAGCCGAGGTCAGGCCTTTGGCCGTGGTGATGATGTCCGGCTGCACATCAAACAAGTCATAGGAAGCGAAGAACTTGCCCAGGCGCCCGAACGAGGTCACCACTTCATCGGCGACAAACAGAATGTCGTAGCGCTGGCACACTTCCCACATGCGTTTCAGGTAACCCTTGGGCGGGATAATCACCCCGCCGGAGCCCATGATCGGCTCGGCGAAGAATCCCGCGACCTTGTCCGCGCCGATGGAGAGGATCTTGTCTTCGAACTCCTGGATCAGAAACTCGAGAAACTGCGCCTCGTCCATGCCGTCCGGCGCCCGGTACGGGTTGGGATTGGAGATGTGGTGAATCCGGTCGTTGGCGTAATCGAACTCCGGTACGCGGTCGGCGGCCTTGTTGCCGATCGACATCGTCAGGGTGGTGGACCCGTGATACGCGTTAAAACGGGCAATGACGTGCTTCTTCTCCGGTTTTCCACGGCAGTTCTGGTAGTACTGGATCAGCCGGTACGCGGTGTCCACGGCGGTGGAGCCGCCGGTGGTCAGGAACACGTGATCGAGATCGCCCGGCGCCAGGCTTGCGAGTTTTTCGCACAATTGAATGGCGACGTTGTTGGACATATCGGAGAACGGATTCGAGTACGCCAGTTGCCGCACCTGATCGGCAATCGCCAGGGCCATTTCCTCGCGGCCCAAGCCTATGTTGGTGCACCACATGCCGCCGACTGCATCGAGAAAACGGTTGCCCTGAGCGTCGTAAATGTAGGCGCCGTCACCGGCCACGATGTTCAGCGCGCCCTGTTCGGCGTGCTCGTCGAACATGTGATAGCCGTGCATGTAGTGGGCCTTGTCGGCCTTGATCAAACGAGCATCATCAACCGCCGGCAATACTTTCAACGTTGGAGTAGCCATACAAAAACCTCAAACCGAAGGGTTAATCGATCAGATCCCGCTCTTCACTGTGCTCCAG
>NZ_JBFULH010000639.1:0-2244 GCF_056400445.1 Pseudomonas sp. P5_B2
GGTCTGCCTATCACCATTTTTGGCGATGGTGAGCAAACTCGCGATTTCGTTTATGTGGAAGATTTAGTTGGTGTGTTAGCGCAGGCGATAGAAGCGCCGCAGGTCGAAGTAGGCGCAATTAACGTAGGCATGAATAATGCTACCACACTCAAGCAGATGCTCGGCGCGTTGGCTGAAGTTCTGGGAGAACTGCCGCCTGTTAGTCATAGTCCGGCGCGTTCGGGGGATATTCGCCATTCACGAGCGAACAACCAGCGGCTGCTTGAGAGATTCGAGATGGCTGAACCAACAGCGATGAGTGTTGGATTAGCAAGATTGCTGGGGCGTCAGGTTTGTTGAACTGCTAAAAAAGAAGTACGGTGAGTCTGGCCGCGTTGCCTGTCAACGCGGCCAGCCTTAACCAAGAACTTGATTAACTCTCTAATGTACTTACCGGGGAGCGCTTCTTGAGCTTCGCATTCTGGCGACCACGCCACACCAGAATAGCCACCACACCGCACAAAACCCCCGTGGCATTAGCGGCCATGTCACCCCAGGACGCGCTGCGCAGCGGTTGAAAGCTTTGTTCAAGCTCGATGACCATCGAACCCAGCAGCGGCCACAACAGCAACCAGAACAGCCGGGTTCTGGGGAAAGCCAGATAGGCACTGAAAGTCACGCAAAAGAACCCTGCCCAATGATGCAGCTTGTCCTGTTCATTAAACGCCTGAGGCACCGGCTCGTTGCGCAAGCCGGCATAGCACAACACCAGCAAGATCACGAAAAAAGCCAGCTTGGGCAAGACACGCATCATCGACTGCTTCATTCGGTAATCTTGTAGAAGTTGTTGTGGAAGAGGTCGATGTTGCGACGCTCCGTCAGGGAGTACAGCGAGTAGCTGCGGGAAAGTGCGGCACCGCCGTCACGAGTCAGCGGTGACCAGACCATATTGGCCCGACCGGTCGTGGACTTGACCATCATTTCGTCGAAGGGTATCGAGAAGTAGATGCCTTTACCAAAACTACCTTCGCCATATTCTTCCTTGGTGGCATCGGTGACCGTCACCCAGCCACCGAACCGCACGCCATTGTTGAACTCGCGGGACAGGTCCAGGGTGACCCCAATATCCTTGGCCAGGTAGCGCCCGACACTTAGGGCGCCGAGGATATCCTCGAATGAGCTGCGGTAGTAAAGGGTGGCATTGCCCGTGATCGTATTGTAGTCACGCAGGCCGAAGCCTTGATTGAAATCGCGCTGCTGGACCCAGTTCGTGTCCACACCCACGGCCCAGCGTTCGCCCATCGGACGGTACAGCGCTTCAGCGCCGACGCCGGCGAACATCGACTCCAGATAGCCGCCATAGAGCATGCCATAAAGGTCTTCGTCCAGCTGTTTGACCTTGTTCACCTGGAAGGAGGGCATGGTGACTTCCGAATCCGTCATGTATCGGCGCAAGTCGGTTCGCACACGAGGCAGGCCGCTGGGCGCGTCGTACTTGAACTTGTCGAAGTTGTTCGCCAGGTTTGCGCTCAGGGTACCGCTCCACCACAAGTCAGGCTGGAATCGGTACTCGGCGGTCAGGTCTGCACTGAACTGGTACAGCAGGAACCCGTCGGGCCCGCCCATGTTCTGCTTGTAGCCCAGGCCTACGCCATAGCTGAACGGATCGAGCTTGCGTTCGTACAGGGTCTTTTCCTGATGCGGCAGCGGCACGGTCATCTCGGTGACCCGGCGCAGGTCTTCCAGCGGACGGTCCTCTTGGACCACCTCACGGAAGGTATCCCGTGGCAGGCTGACTTCCTCGATCGGCAGGCTGTAGCGCGTGTCGACCACGGTGAACCAGTCGATCTTTTCGTCGACGCTGTTGTCCAGAATGCGCGAGGCCCGGCCTACCGCCTTGGGCGTATAGAAATAGCGGTCCTGCTCGCCATAGACGACCAGTTCTGTATCGCGCTGGGTGATGCGCTGCACCCGATAGCCCGCGTTGTTGCGCAAACGCTCGGCGACGCCAGCCCATTGCACATCTTCGGGAGCGACTGTCGGTTTGAATTCCGGCACGGCTTCGGGCTTCGGGTCGAAGCTCTTGACGGGAGCCTTGCGCGTCGCAAAGTTGGTGTGCAGGGTGATGCCGAACATGGCGGTATTGCCGCGTTCCCAGGCGGCACTCAGGTCGACCGAATCGCCGGCTTTGAAGACGAAGCCGAGGTTGATTGGGGAGTCCTGAACCTGGTTGTTGTTCTGGGGCTCGTGCTGGTAGTCGTTGCC
>NZ_JBFULH010000640.1:0-2241 GCF_056400445.1 Pseudomonas sp. P5_B2
ACTACGCCCTGTCCGATATTGTCGCGCAGCGTTACGACGCAGGGGTGCGTCTGGGCGATCAAGTGGCCAAGGACATGATTGCCGTTCCGGTCGGCCCTCAATTACGCATGGCGGTAGTGGGCTCCCCAGAGTACTTCAAGCGGCGGCCCGCACCGAAAGTACCTGGCGATCTCGCGGACCATAGTTGCATCAATCTGCGTCTGCCTACCCACGGAAGTCTCCTGTAATGGGATTTTGAAAAGGATGGCCATGAACTGAAAGCGCGGGTCGAGGGGCAATGGACGTTCAACAGCAGTGGGCCGATCCTGCGCGCTGCTGTCGCGGGTTGCGGGTTGGGTTTCTTGCCAGAAGATATGGTGTCGAAGGAGGTTGGCGACGGAAGTCTTGTGCGGGTTATGGAGGATTGGTGCCAACCTTTTTCTGGCTACCATCTCTACTACCCTAACCGCCGTGAGCATTCGTCAGCATTTGGCGTAGTGGTTGACGCGCTGCGCCATGAGCGCTGAGCAGTCCATCTCTAAGGTGTCTTGGTGGCCGTCATCAATCTATGGCTAGACTCAATCACCTACATATAAGGTCGGGGGCATCATGAACTTCATTCTCTGGGTCATTCTTGGCACCAACGGCGCACAGCCCGCTACTGCGGTCGACCATGCGGAGTACAAGAGTATGGAGGCGTGTCAGCACGCAGCCGATCAGATCAAGGAGTCACTCGGAGGGGTTCAATTCCAGATTCATACCCTCTGCACACCTACGGAAATGAAAAAATAAAGCGTCGTACGGTCCTGCCTCTGATATTGCGAGGCAGGCCGTTAAAACGATTGGGTTAACGAACCATGCACGGACGCTTGTTGTTGAACTCCCAACCCGACACCAGATACCGCATGGCGGTAGCGTCATCGCGGGCGCCCAGGCCCATGGATTTGTAGACTTCATGGGCTTGCATCAGCGCGTCCCAGTCCAGCTCGACGCCCAGGCCTGGCTTCTTGGGTACTTCCACCAAACCGCCTTTGATCTGCAATGGCTCTTTGGTCAGGCGCTGACCGTCTTGCCAGATCCAGTGGGTATCGATGGCGGTAATGTTTCCGGGGGCAGCGGCGGCGACGTGAGTGAACATGGCGAGCGAAATATCAAAATGGTTGTTCGAGTGAGAGCCCCACGTCAGCCCCCATTCCTTGCACATCTGTGCCACACGAACGGATCCCTGCATCGTCCAGAAGTGTGGGTCGGCCAAGGGGATGTCGACGGATTGCAACTGGATCGCATGCCCCATCTGACGCCAGTCGGTGGCAATCATATTGGTCGCAGTGCGCAGGCCCGTGGCGCGGCGGAACTCGGCCATCACTTCTCGACCTGAATAGCCATTTTCAGCCCCGCACGGATCTTCGGCGTAGGCCAGAACATGATGCTGATCGCGGCACAGGGCCACGGCTTCCTTCAGTGACCAGGCGCCGTTTGGATCGAGGGTGATGCGTGCATCGGGGAAGCGTTCCGACAACGCGGTGACAGCGGCGATTTCGTCTTCGCCGCGAAGCACGCCGCCTTTGAGTTTGAAGTCTTTAAAGCCGTAGCGATCATAGGCCGCCTCGGCGAGTGCAACCACCGACTCCGGAGTCAGGGCCTCAACGTTACGCAGGCGGAACCATTCGTTATCGGCATCCTGTTCCGAGCGGTAGCCCAGGTCAGTCTTGTTGCGGTCGCCGACGTAAAACAGGTAACCCAGCATTTCAACGGCATCGCGTTGTTGTCCTTCACCCAGCAGCGCCGCTACGGGCACCTGCAAGTGCTGGCCCAGCAGATCCAGCAAGGCTGATTCCACAGCCGTCACGGCATGCACAGCGATGCGAAGATCGAAGGTTTGCAGGCCGCGCCCCCCCACGTCGCGGTCGGCGAAGGCGTTTCTGACTTTGTTCAACAGGCTTTGATAGTTGCCGATTGACTGGCCGCTCAGCAGCTCACGGGCGTCCTCCAGCGTCTTGCGGATGCCTTCACCGCCCGGCACTTCACCGACGCCGACGTGGCCCGAGCTGTCCGTCAGGATCAGAATATTGCGCGTGAATAAAGGACCGTGAGCACCGCTCAGATTGAGCAGCATGCTGTCATGCCCGGCCACCGGAACGACTTTCAGATCGGTGATAACCGGTGCACCAGTGGTTGCCTGGGGATAATTCAAAGCTTCCATAGACTCATACCTTTCTTGTAGTTGGGTGTAATTAGCCTGCGTGTTTCACGGTTGTTGCC
>NZ_JBFULH010000641.1:0-2234 GCF_056400445.1 Pseudomonas sp. P5_B2
GGTTGAACCGGACTGCGTGCCAGTCGTATCGGCTCCATCGTTGGACATTGCAAACGTGGTCGCCGAGGCAGTGCATAGCAAGCCGGCCAGCAACAACGAAGTGAGTTTTGTGGTGATCATGGCCCGTCTCCAAAAGATGAGTCGTTACCTGGTATTGGTGCCAAGGGCAGGGCGGTTGGTGCCAGTCGGATGACGAGTGGTCAGTGACTTCAATCGATGGCCCCAATCAATGTGGGAAGCGACTCTCTCCGACTCCTTTAATCGCCTGCTGCGTTTACCGCAGCAACTGTCGTCGCGCACTTCGGTCAGAACTGGATACCGCCAATCCGCTGCGAGCGTCGGACCATGAAGAATCTGAAAATCGCCACCTTCAATGTCAACGGCCTGCGTGCACGCCTTCCCAATCTACTGGCGTGGCTGGAACGGGAAAAACCGGACATTGCCTGTTTGCAGGAGCTCAAGTCGGTCGACACGGCCTTTCCAGCCGCCGAGCTTGAAGCGGCCGGTTACGGCGCCCTCTGGCAGGGCCAGTCGTCGTGGAACGGGGTGGCGATTCTGGCGCGAGATGCGCAGCCTTTGGAGAGTCGACGCGGTTTACCGGGTGACGACATGGACACCCAAAGCCGCTATCTGGAAGCAGCTGTGCACGGCGTGCTGGTGGGGTGTCTGTACCTGCCCAATGGCAACCCGCAGCCGGGACCGAAGTTCGATTACAAACTGGCATGGTTCGAGCGACTGATCGCCTATGCCAAGGATCTGCAAAGCAGCGAACATCCGGTGGTGCTGGCCGGTGACTACAACGTAGTGCCCACCGATCTGGACATCTACAACCCACGCTCCTGGCTCAAGGATGCGCTGCTGCAACCGCAAAGCCGCGAGTGTTATCAGCGCCTGCTGGATCAGGGTTGGGCTGACTCCCTGCGTCATCTGTACCCGGAGGATCGGCTTTACACCTTCTGGGATTATTTCCGCCAGCACTGGCAGAAAAACTCAGGGCTGCGCATTGATCACCTGTTACTGAACCCGGCGCTCAGTCCCTACCTGCAAGAAGCGGGTGTCGATGCCTGGGTACGCAATGAACCACATGCCAGTGATCATGCGCCGACGTGGATACATGTGAGCTCGCGCAAGCGGCATTAACACTGATGAGTTCAGTGATTGGCGAAATCAATTGTCAGTTGAGCCGCTTTATCCCTTATACATGGCGGCCATCGGCGGAGAGATCCGCGGCCCCATGCATAAGGACTTAGCAATGAGCGAGCCACGCCTGACCCATCTTGCGTTGTATCTGCAGCGTCTGGGCTTCGACGCACCCCCGGCGCCGACCCTGGAAACCCTGCGTCAGCTTCAGGTACGCCATACCGGTGCCTTCGCGTTCGAAAACCTCACCACTTTGTCGGGTGAGCCGGTGCTGATCGACCTGCCGTCCATCGAGCAAAAAGTCCTGTACGACGGTCGAGGTGGTTACTGCTATGAGCTCAACAACCTGTTCCTGGCATTGCTCCTGGAATTGGGCTTCGATGCCCGAGGCATCACCGGCCGGGTAGTGATGGGTCAGCCCGWAGGCGCATGGACCGCTCGCACGCACCGTTTGAGCCTTGTCACGCTGGATGGCGTGCGTTACATCACCGACGTTGGCTTCGGCGGCATGGTCCCCACCGCACCACTGCTGCTCGATACCGAAGCCGAGCAACTCACCCCTCATGAGCCGTATCGCATTCAGCAGCATGAGGACGGCTACACCCTCCGCGCCAGCGTCGGAGGCGAGTGGCGGGCGATGTACATCTTCGACCTGCAACGCCAGGAAGACATCGATTACGCCGTAGGTAACTGGTACGTCTCGACGCATCCCGAGTCATCGTTTGCCATGCAACTCATGGTTGCCCGGACCGGGGAGGGTTGGCGCCGTACGTTGAACAACGGCAGTTTTGCGATACACCGGGTCGGTCGCGAAAGCGAACGGCGGCAGGTGATGGATGTGGATGAGTTGATCGGTTTGCTGAAGGATGAGTTCGGGATCCGGGTGCCGGAACACGAGGAATTGAAGGACGTGCTTGAGCGATTGATTCGCCCAAGCTGAGCCCGTGTTGGTTGTGGCTTTACAGGTGAAGGCTCAAGGCGCCATCACCCGATGAATTTCACTGAGTACCTCGGTTAATTTTTTCTCGAGGTTCTTCAATTCGTGTGCGGTTATGCCTTCCTTGAAATGCCCGGCATTCGCAACCGCCGTGCGC
>NZ_JBFULH010000642.1:0-2232 GCF_056400445.1 Pseudomonas sp. P5_B2
CCATTTGCACCTGCGACGATGACGATGGCGTTCTGACTGTTGTCATCGACCACGATCAACGCCACGCCGCTGGAGTCATCAACGGTGCTGACCGCCTGACAATCGATCTGTTCGGCCA
Organism: Pseudomonas sp. P5_B2; assembly: GCF_056400445.1. Classification (NCBI taxonomy): domain Bacteria; kingdom Pseudomonadati; phylum Pseudomonadota; class Gammaproteobacteria; order Pseudomonadales; family Pseudomonadaceae; genus Pseudomonas; species Pseudomonas sp. P5_B2. Next base: position 119 of record NZ_JBFULH010000642.1, read on the forward strand.
ACAGCGCCCCGCGCAATTGCGCGCCATAAGCATCGCTACCCACACACCCGACCATCGACACATCGGCACCCAACCGGGCCGCGGCGACAGCCTGATTAGCCCCCTTGCCACCGGAAACCGTGGCAAACGACTCACCGATCAGCGTTTCACCGCCACGCGGCAGCCTTGGAGCCCGGGTTACCAGGTCCATGTTCAGACTGCCTATCACCACTACTTTTGCTGGCATACATTACTACTCGTCAATTCTGTTTCAACGAAACTGGGCAAACACGCCGGCGAGCGGCGCGGTCGACTCTCGCAGGACAATACTGGGCGTCACGATTCGCTGCTCGGTGGCCATGTCCGGCGTGGCAATTCTGCGCAAAAGCACTTCCGCCGCCATCTCGCCGAGCTGCAGGATCGATTGGCCGACCGTGGTCAGCGCCGGGTAGACATAACGGCTCATCTGGATATCGTCGAAGCCGATCACCGACAGCTCGGTCGGTACACGAACATTGCGCTCGGCAGCGGCTCGCAGCACACCAATACCGATCATGTCGTTGCCGGCGAAGATCGCGCTGGGTGGATTCCTCTCCAGCAAAATCGCGGCCGCGTTATAGCCACCGGTGCTGGTGAAGTCGCTTTCCAGCATGCGCTCGAGATTCACTTCGACGCCCGCCTCTTTCAAGGCACGGCAATAGCCGGCCAGACGCATTTGCGCCACGCTCGTACCTGCCGGACCGCCGATGGTGGCGATGTCCCGATGCCCCAACTCGAGCAAATGTCGAGTGGCCAGATACGCGCCGTATTCGTGATCGATACGCACCAGATCGACAYTCACGCCCTCCAGCCCCCGGTCGACGATGACCATCGGCGTGCGCACACCGGCGAGACCTTCCGCCAGCCCCGCGTCGCCGCCGGCCGATGCAACGATCAAACCGTCGATGCGTTTTTCGAGCAACACGCGAAGGTAGCTGCGCTGCTTGTCCGGATTGTCGTCGGAGTTGCAGAGGATGACGCAGTAACCGTTGCGCTCGCAGTAGTCCTCAATGCCTCGCGCCAATTCGGCGAAGTATGGGTTGAGGCTGTTAGGAACCAGCAAACCAATGGTCGCGGTGGTTTTGGCTTTCAACGAACGGGCTACGGCGCTCGGCACATAGTCCAGGGTTTTGATCGCCGCCTCGACCTTGATCCGCACCTCTTCACTGACCGGTCGGGTCTTGTTCACCACATGGGACACCGTGGTGTAGGAAATTCCCGCGAGGGCCGCTACATCCTTGATTGTTGCCATGATTCAGGTCCGCCGGCTTGCGCGCTGACTGCGATAAGTATCAAGCACCACCGCTACAACGATCACCGCACCGGTGATGATGCGTTTGGTGGGTTCGGTCGCGCCAATCTGCGCCAGACCGGCCGCCAACACGGAAATGATCAGGACCCCGAAGAACGTGCTGATCACCGAACCACGGCCACCCATCAAACTGGTTCCACCGATGACCACGGCTGCGATTACCTGCAACTCCAGACCGGAGCCGGCATTCGGATCAGCCGCCTCCAGTCGAGAAATCTGAAACAACGCGGCAATACCGGCCAGCAGCCCCATCAGGCTGAACACCAGAATCTTGTATGGCTTTGGATTGATCCCCGCCAGACGCACCGCCTCCTCGTTAGTGCCAATGCCGATCAGGTAACGACCGAACACCGTACGCGTCAGCACGGCCTGGGCAATGAAGATAATCAGCAAGGCGATGATGAACGACGGCGAGATGCCGAAGGCAATCGGGTTGGACAACCAGGCGAAGGCATCACCGATATAAGCGGTGCGCGACCCGGTCATCTGATACGCCACGCCCCGGGCCATTTCCAGCACACCCAGGGACACGATGAACGAAGGAATGCGCCAGGCCACGGTGATCGAACCGGTAATGGTTCCGGCGAGAGCTGCCGCCGCCATGCCGAGCAGCGCTGCCGGCAGCACGCTCCAACCCCAGCCGAGAATGGCCACGCTGACCGTTGATGCCGCCAGCGCCAACACCGAACCGACCGACAGGTCGATGCCACCGATGATCAACACGAAGGTCATGCCGACCGCCAGCACCATCAAATCGGGAATCTGGTTGGCCAGGGTGCTGAAC
>NZ_JBFULH010000643.1:0-2232 GCF_056400445.1 Pseudomonas sp. P5_B2
GCCTTGGATCGCCTGCGTCAACAAGAGCGCGCGATCATGCAACTTTGCGTTCGTGATGCCCGCATGCCGCGTGCCGACTTCCTGCGCCAGTTCCCGGGCAACGAAGTTGACGAAAGCTGGACCGAGGCATTGGCCAAAGGCAAAAGCAAATACGCTGAAGCCGTTGGTCGCCTGCAACCGGACATCATTCGTTGCCAGCAGAAGCTGATCGCGCTGCAAACCGAAACCGGTTTGACGATCGCTGAGATCAAGGACATCAACCGTCGCATGTCGATCGGCGAGGCCAAGGCCCGCCGTGCGAAGAAAGAGATGGTTGAAGCGAACTTGCGTCTGGTGATCTCCATCGCCAAGAAGTACACCAACCGTGGCCTGCAATTCCTCGATCTGATCCAGGAAGGCAACATCGGTTTGATGAAAGCGGTAGACAAGTTCGAATACCGCCGCGGCTACAAATTCTCGACTTATGCCACCTGGTGGATCCGTCAGGCGATCACTCGCTCGATCGCCGACCAGGCCCGCACCATCCGTATTCCGGTGCACATGATCGAGACGATCAACAAGCTCAACCGTATTTCCCGGCAGATGTTGCAGGAAATGGGTCGCGAACCGACCCCGGAAGAGCTGGGCGAACGCATGGAAATGCCTGAGGACAAAATCCGCAAGGTATTGAAGATCGCTAAAGAGCCGATCTCCATGGAAACCCCGATCGGTGATGACGAAGACTCCCATCTGGGTGACTTCATCGAAGACTCGACCATGCAGTCGCCAATCGATGTCGCTACCGTTGAGAGCCTTAAAGAAGCGACTCGCGAAGTACTCTCCGGTCTCACTGCCCGTGAAGCCAAGGTTCTGCGCATGCGCTTCGGTATCGACATGAATACCGACCACACCCTTGAGGAGGTTGGTAAGCAGTTCGACGTGACCCGTGAACGGATTCGTCAGATCGAAGCCAAGGCACTGCGCAAGCTGCGCCACCCGACGAGAAGCGAGCATTTGCGCTCCTTCCTCGACGAGTAACAACAGAACCCCCGGCCCAGGCCGGGGGTTTTGCTTTATGCAGATTAAATCCCCCGCACGCCCCCCTGCCGTTTAGCCCGTCTACACTCGACACATTCCCCCGCGCCATAACGAGACCGTTATGCCCATATTGCCGACCGTGCTTTTTTTGCTGTCGCTGATGACTTGGACCGCAACGGCTGGCGCGCTGACTCTGACCGACGACGAACGTAGCTGGTTGGCCGCACACCCGGATTTACGCCTGAGTGTGGACGCGTCTTGGGCGCCATTTGAGTTCCGAGACGAACAGGGCCGTTATCAGGGCTTGGTGGAGGACTACATCAATGTGATCCGGCACAGGCTGGCCATCAAGCTGACACCCATCGAGCCAGGCAGCTGGACCGCTCTGCTGGAACAGGCCAAACAAGGCAAACTGGACTTTATACCCGGCATCATGTCGACCCCGGAGCGCCAGTCGTTCCTGTCGTTTACTCGCCCTTATCTCGACTTTCCGATTGTCATACTGGCCCACGTCGGAGGTGCCCAACCGCACAAACTCGAAGATCTGTACGGGCTGAAAATTGCCGTGGTGAAAAACTATGCGCCCCATGAGCTGTTGCGAGCCCATCACCCTGATCTGAGTCTGGWGCCGATGCCCAATGTGAGTTCGGCCTTGCAGGCGCTGGCCGCCGACGAAGTGGACGCCGTAGTGGGCGATCTCGCTTCCAGCGTCTGGAGCCTTCGCCAGCTCAAGCTCGCAGGGTTATATGTCAGTGGCGAAACGCCCTATCGCTTTCAATTGGCAATGGCCGCACCTCCTGGCAATAAGGTGCTGGTCAGCATTCTGGACAAAGTACTGGCGGATATGAGTCCGAGTGAAATCAGCGCCATTCAGCAACGCTGGGTGGGCAATGTCCTGGATCAGCGAAGCTTCTGGTCGGATGTACTGATTTACGGCCTGCCAGGGTTGCTGTTTCTGATGGGCATGCTCGCCGTGGTGATCCGGATAAACCGTCGACTGAGTTCTGAAATTGCGCGTCGGGTCGACCTCGAACAGGAACTGCGCAGCAGCGAATATCACTATCGCGGGCTGGTCGAGAGTCTGTCGGCCATTGCCTGGGAAGCACGGATGAGCGATTACACCTACAGCTATGTGTCGCCGCACGCCGAAGACCTGTTGGGGTACCCCCTGTCTCATTGGCTCATTCCAGGGTTCTGGCGCAACATCATCCACCC
>NZ_JBFULH010000644.1:0-2229 GCF_056400445.1 Pseudomonas sp. P5_B2
GATCCAGTGTACGAGGCCCCCAGCGTTCAAGACGTTCGCGCCCCTGTTCGTTCTCGATGGCTTGCAGGGCATCAAGCAGCTCCAGCGGTGCGAGGGGGCTGTCGAGGGCGGCGACCGCGTTGGTGTAACGCGGTTGGCCGGGCAGTAGCGAATCACTCTGATAAAACGCAGACACTCCGACAAGCTCGGTCTGTGGCAGCTGCGCCAGCGCGTCGACGGCATTGCGTAATTGCTCGGCGGGGTCAGCCAGATTGCTGCCCATGCCGATGTAGATGCGTTCCATGGATTACTCGCCCGAGACGCTCGGTTCGCCTGCGGCGCGTTTACGCTTGGCGCCACCGCTGCGGCGACGTTTGCGTGGTGCCCCGGTACCGTCTTCCTTTCCACTGAGGTCGCGGATCATGTCGCGACGTTCGCTGTCATTGGCGTCCTGGTAATCCGTCCACCATTCACCCAGGCCATCGGTTTGCTCGCCGGCGCTTTCGCGCAGCAGCAAGAAGTCGTAACCGGCGCGGAACCGTGGGTTGTCCAGCAACAGGTCGGCGCGCTTGCCACTGCGGCGAGGCAAGCGCTCCTGCATGTCCCAGATCTCGCGGATCGGCATGGTGAAGCGTTTCGGGATTGCGATGCGTTGGCACTGTTCGGCAATCAGTTCGTGAGCGGCTTCCTGCATGGCTGGAATCGGCGGCATGCCACGTTCTTGCAGGCGCAATACGCGAGCCGGCAGGGCAGGCCACAGCAGGGCAGCAAACAGGAACGCCGGGGTCACCGGTTTGTTCTGCTTGATCCGCAGATCCGTGTTGATCAACGCATCGCTGATCAGGGTATGGGTGTACGTCGGGTTGTATTCCAGCGCCTCGGCACTGGCCGGGAACAACGGATCGAACAGCTGCAGGTCGACCAGCATCTCGAAGGTGTCGGCGGCGTGACCGGAGAGGAACAGCTTGAGCACTTCTTCGAACAGACGGGCCGATGGGATGTCACGCAGCAGCGGTGCCAGCTCGCGAATCGGCAAGGCGCTGTGTTTTTCGATACCGAAATTCAACTTGGCGGCAAATCGCACGGCCCGCAGCATCCGTACCGGGTCTTCCTGGTAGCGCTGTTTCGGGTCGCCGATCAGGCGGATCAAGTGATTGCGGATATCGTGTACGCCGTTGGCGTAGTCAAGAATGCGCTCGCTGACCGGATCGTAGTACAGGGCGTTGATGGTGAAGTCGCGGCGTTGCGCGTCTTCTTCCAGTGTGCCGTAGACGTTATCGCGCAAGATGCGCCCGCTTTCATTACGGGAAGACTGGTTGCTGTCTTCTTCCTCGTCGTTTTGCGGGTGATTGGCGCGGAAGGTCGCGACTTCGATGATTTCGCGGCCGAAATGAATGTGCACCAGCTTGAATCGACGACCAATGATCCGCGCATTGCGGAATTCGGCACGCACCTGTTCAGGTGTCGCGCTCGTGGCAACGTCGAAATCCTTGGGCGTGATGCCGAGGAGCATGTCACGCACACAGCCGCCGACCAGGTAAGCCTGGTAACCGGCGTTCTGCAGGCGTTCGACGATATTCACCGCGTAACGGCTGAATTGGGCCTTTTGCAGCGAGTGTTGGCCGCTGTTGAGCACTTCAGGCGTACTGCGAATGTGTTGCGTATGACGCTTGGGAGAACGGAATGACTGGAACAACTTCTTCAGCATGGGATGCACTGTTTGAAGGAATGTTCGGCCATAACAGAAGAATGACCGCATGATGGGCGGGGATTCTAGCATTTAGTCGAGGGATGGTGTAGGAAGCTGCGCAAGCGCTTGAAGGGGATATCTGGCAGACGCTATCCGTGTAGCAGCTGACGAGCAGCGCGAGGCTGCGTCCGGTGCGGGCCGCGCTCGGACGAAGCCGTCGTAATTGCAGTGTGTCAGATGAAACCGGTCGCCTGTATTGCGACTGCTGCGCAGTCGGACGCAGGCACGCGGGTTTGGGAATTGCGGCGTAAACGCCAGAAACTACAAGGGGAGCCGAAGCTCCCCAAGAAGTAGTTGCATGCTCTATTTTTATTATTGGTTTCGGGCTTTTTGTTTTTGTTAAGTGCCCTCGTCATGAAGTGTTTCCTTCACGACCCTCCCAATCGGGAGCCAAGAGCAAACGGATTGCTTTGGTCGCTGTGCTGCAGTGATCTTGCGATCCAACCAGTTCAGGCACTGTCTTAGGCCAGTTTTTTATTATTCTCGGCCTGGTCGTGGGG
>NZ_JBFULH010000645.1:0-2218 GCF_056400445.1 Pseudomonas sp. P5_B2
ATCTTGTTGAGCCTGGTCAAGCTGTCGATTCCGCAGCTGTTCCTGGTGGTGTCGCTGCTGAACATCGGCGTCAACGCCTACATCTTCAAAATCGTCCCTGAATTCAGCATGCGCTTCATGATCTGGCTGCTCAGCCACTCCATGTACCGAGTGGAACATCGCCATCTTGATCGGATACCCGATGAAGGTGCGGCGTTGCTGGTGTGCAACCACGTGTCCTTTGTCGATGCGCTGCTGATCGGCGGTGCGGTACGTCGGCCGATTCGCTTTGTGATGTACTACAAAATCTACAATCTGCCGGTACTGAACTTTATCTTTCGCACGGCCGGGACGATTCCGATCGCGGGGCGTCAGGAAGACATTCAAATCTACGAAAGAGCCTTCAAGCGGATTGCGCAGTATCTGAAGGACGGCGAGCTGGTGTGCATCTTCCCGGAAGGAAAGTTGACGGCTGACGGAGAGATAAACGAATTCAAGGGCGGGGTGACGCGGATTCTTGAAGAGACACCGGTGCCGGTGATTCCGCTGGCGCTGCAGGGGTTGTGGGGGAGTTTCTTCAGTCGCGATCCGGACAAGGGACTGTTTCGCCGGTTTTGGTCGCGGGTGACGTTGGTGGCGGGGCCAGCGGTGGCGGTTGAGGCTGCTGAGCCGGCGACATTGCAAGCGATGGTTGGCGAATTGCGCGGCACAGTTAGATAGTTGGTGAATGTGCAGGCCTCTTCGCCGGCAAGCCGGTCTCGCTCCCACATTTGATCGCATTCCATCTGGAGGAACTCGATCGAGTGTGGAGCGAGCCTGCTCGCGAAAGCGGTTGTGGTCTAAGCGCTGACTTTGAGTCCGATCAACCCGGCAATAATCAACGCCACACTGGCCAACCGAAACAGCGCCATCGATTCACCAAACAGTATGATCCCGGCTATCACCGTGCCGACCGCACCCACGCCCGTCCAGATCGCATAGGCTGTGCCCAGCGGTAATTCCTTCATCGCAAGGCCCAGCAAACCAAGGCTGACGGCCATGGCCGCAATGGTCAGCGCGGTGGGCAGAGGGCGGCTGAAACCGTCGGTGTATTTCAGGCCAACGGCCCAGCCGACTTCGAACAGGCCAGCGAAAAACAGGATGATCCAGGACATGAAAGACCTCCATCGATTGACGGGGTCGTCCCCAGATTAATGACTCGATCGAGCCGCGAGGTCGTCCTCGCGTTGCGCCATAGAGTGCCCATCATTAACCTGGGGATCAAGTTTTCGGCTTATTCGGTTGCCTGCCGTGCAGCGATTTCACGGTCTTCTTTCTCGCTCATTCGACGGAAATAGGTCGAGAGCAGCGCCCCGGAAATGTTGTGCCACACACTGAACAAAGCACTCGGCACCGCAGCCAGCGGCGAGAAATGTGCACTGGCCAGCGCGGCGCCCAGCCCGGAGTTTTGCATGCCGACTTCCAGCGCAAGCGATTTGCGTTGGGCCAATGGCAGCTTGAACAGTCGCCCGGTGAAGTAGCCCAGCAGATACCCGAAGCTGTTGTGCAGCATCACCACCGCCATGATCAGCAGGCCGGACTCGGCAATCTTCGCCTGGCTGGCGGCTACCACGGCGGTGACGATGATCACGATGCTCACCACCGAGATCAGCGGCAACACTTCCACCGCGTGGCGAACCTTGGCGCCCAGTACACGTTGAGCCACAACGCCGAGGATGATCGGCAACAGCACCACTTGCAGAATCGACCAGAACAGCTCCATGAAGGACACCGGCAACCAGGCCGACGCCAGCAGCCAGATCAGCGCCGGGGTCAGCAACGGGGCGAGGAGGGTGGTGACGGCGGCAATGGCCACCGACAGCGCCAAATCGCCGCGCGCCAGCCAGGTCATCACATTCGAGGAGGTGCCGCTTGGGCAGCAACCGACCAGAATCACGCCGACCGCGATTTCTGGTGGCAGGTGAAACGCCTGGCAGAGTAACCACGCCACTCCGGGCATGATCACAAAATGCGCTACCACGCCCAAGGCCACGCGCCATGGATGGCGGGCGACTTCGGCGAAGTCTTCAAGTTTGAGAGTCAGCCCCATACCGAACATCACCAGACCCAGCAATGGCACGATCGCGCCTTTGAGGCCGATGAACCACGCCGGTTGCAGGAAGGCCACGACCGCGAAAATCAGAACCCAGTAAGCGAAGGTGTTGCCGACAAAACGACTCAATGCAGCCAGTGCGCGCAT
>NZ_JBFULH010000646.1:0-2217 GCF_056400445.1 Pseudomonas sp. P5_B2
GCCTGGAGCGCACCTTGAAGTTCTGGCGCGACTGGATCGGGCAGTCCAACTATCGCGGTCGCTGGCGGGAAATGGTCAACCGCTCGGCCCTCGCCCTGAAGCTGCTGACCTCGCGCAAACACGGCGCAATCCTTGCCGCAGCCACGTTCGGTCTCCCGGAAACACCGGGCGGCGAACGCAATTGGGACTATCGCTACACGTGGGTCCGCGATGCCTCGTTCACCGTCTACGCGTTCATGCGCCTGGGGTTTGTCCAGGAAGCCAACGACTACATGCGCTGGCTGCGCGGGCGAGTCAGTGACTGCCATGGCAAGTCGAAGAAGCTCAACATTCTCTACGCCATCGACGGTCGCCAGGAACTGCCAGAAACCGAACTGGCGCACCTGTCCGGTCATGGCGGCGCCACGCCGGTGCGCATCGGCAACGGTGCCTACGACCAGGTTCAGCTGGACATTTTCGGTGAGCTGATGGATGCGATCTACCTGGTCAACAAATACGGAGACGCCATCTCCCATGAAGGCTGGAAACACACCGTGGAAGTGGTCGATCAAGTGTGCGAAACCTGGCAGCAGAAAGATGTTGGTATCTGGGAAATGCGCGGCGAGCAACACCACTTCCTGCATTCACGGCTTATGTGCTGGGTCGCCCTGGACCGCGCCATTCGTCTCGCTTCCAAACGTTCCCTGCCCGCCCCGTTCGCCCGCTGGGACCAGATGCGCCAAGCCATCTACGCCGACATCTGGGACAACTTCTGGAACGAAGAACGCGGGCATTTCGTCCAGCACATCGGCGGCACCGCCCTCGACGGCTCGATGCTGTTGATGCCGCTGGTGCGCTTCGTCAGCGCCAAAGACCCGCGCTGGCTCGCCACCCTCCAAGCCATCGAAAAAACCCTGGTGCGCGACGGTATGGTCTATCGCTATCGCAACGACGACACCCGGATTGATGGCCTCGACGGCACCGAAGGCGCGTTCGCCGCGTGCTCGTTCTGGTACGTCGAATGCCTGGCGCGAGCCGGTCAGGTGGAAAAGGCACATCTGGAGTTTGAACAGTTGCTGAGGTATGCCAACCCGCTGGGCTTGTACGCCGAAGAGCTGGACAGTCATGCGCGGCATCTGGGAAACACGCCGCAAGCGTTGACGCATTTGGCGCTAATCAGCGCGGCGTGTTTTCTGGATAGGAAATTGAGTGGGGAGAAGAGTATCTGGCAGCCTTAAGACTGTGGTGCCCCCATCACGAGCAGGCTCACTCCCACATTGGAATGCGTCCAACTGTGGGAGCGAGCCTGCTCGCGATGGGGCTGTTAGCCAAGACAGCATTTTCCGATAAACCACGTCGGAAATTTCCCGTTTTGCGCCGCCGTTTGTAGGATCGAAGCTTACCCATGAAGGACTTAAACACTATCCCAAGGCCTAAAAATCCAATTCTGGCGTGCATTTGTGGGTGCAGATGCCCCGCCCCCTACAAAAGTTAAACCAAACATCCCCCCTTCACCCCAGCACGGCAGATTCCTACACGCGCATATACCTTGTTGCCAGTCGTTACATCCCCCCCTAACATCCAGCGTCAACGGGTACAGCGGAGCTGTCCAATAAAACCCGAATTCAAGGAACCAGAATGAACCAGCGTATCCACCGCAGCATCGACTCCCCCTTCCGGTCAGGCCTGAACCGCGATGAATTATGGGAAGGCCCTGACAAAGGCTTGATCAAATGCTGGGAAATCGGCCGCCAACGCTCCGCCCGCTTCCCCGAACTCGCCCGACGAAGCCTCGCCGGGGAACTGCCGGTGCTGGGCTGGAAGGGTGGCGTCAGTCGCAGCCTGAAAAAACTCGAAAAATACGGATCGCTCAAATACCTGGCCCAGTGGCAAGGTTTACGCGGGGAGGATCTGGATGTTGATTTGGGTGAAGAGCGGGCGTTGGCCTGTTCCCGAACCGGAATGGTGGTGACGTTTACACCGGATCGGTCGAAGTACTTTAATCAGGTGGCGGAAGTGGAAGCGTAGGGAGGAGCAACTATTCACTCGCCATTAAAAAAACTGGTGCAGCTTTTTACTCTGGCTGCATCAGGCCATCAACAAAGCCAGTAACCGTGGCGACAAGCTCAGCGCTGCCACTAGTTCTCCGAACCTTGCTCGCTCCCATGGAGTATCACCGCCCAGCCCAGATCGGCGGAATATGATAACGACCCCCTCGACTTTCGCGCTCTTCTAGTC
>NZ_JBFULH010000647.1:0-2200 GCF_056400445.1 Pseudomonas sp. P5_B2
TCCCAGTCGAGTTGGGCGTAAGGCAATACAGGTTTCATGGCAGGCTCGGCAACGGCAAGGTCGTCATTCTAGTCCCTTCGATACAAAAGCCCACATCGCAGGGAATTTTCTGTGCTGGTGGCCGGCCCAATCCGCTAGTCTTGGAGAATCCTGGAAGGAGCCGTCCAATGTTTGAATCCGCTGAAATCGGTCACGCCATCGACAAAGAAACCTATGACGCCGAGGTGCCGGCGCTGCGCGAAGCCTTGCTTGAGGCGCAGTTCGAACTTCAGCAGCAAAAACGTTTCCCGGTGATCATCCTGATCAATGGCATCGAAGGCGCCGGCAAGGGCGAGACGGTCAAGTTGCTCAACGAATGGATGGACCCGCGTCTTATAGAGGTCCGAACCTTCGACCAGCAGACGGATGAGGAACTGGCACGACCACCGGCCTGGCGGTATTGGCGGATGCTTCCGGCCTCGGGTCGCATGGGGATTTTCTTTGGTAACTGGTACAGCCAGTTGCTGCAAGGCCGGGTTCACGGCCTGTTCAAGGACGCGGTGCTGGATCAGTCGATCAACCAGTCCGAGCGTTTTGAAAAAATGCTCTGCGACGAAGGCGCGCTGATCTTCAAGTTCTGGTTCCACCTGTCCAAAAAACAAATGAAAGCACGCCTCAAGGCCCTCGCCGACGATCCGCTGCACAGTTGGCGCATCAGTCCGCTGGACTGGCAACAATCCGAGACGTACGACAAATTCGTGAAATACGGCGAACGTGTGTTGCGCCGCACCAGTCGCGACTACGCGCCGTGGCATGTGATTGAAGGGTTGGACGCCAATTACCGTAGCCTGGCGGTGGGCAAGATCCTGCTTGAAGGTCTGCAAACTGCGCTGAAACGCCCCGATGTCCATCCCGACAAGGTCAATGCCGCACCGCTGCCGATCCATATCGATCAGGTCAACCTGCTCGACAGCCTCGACTTGAACCTGCGCCTGGATAAGGACGATTACGAAGAGCAACTGATTACCGAACAAGCACGATTCTCGGGCCTGATGCGTGACAAACGCATGCGTCGGCACGCATTGGTGGCGGTGTTCGAAGGTAACGATGCGGCGGGCAAGGGCGGGGCGATCCGGCGGGTCGCGGCGGCGCTCGATCCGCGTCAATACAGCATCGTCCCGATTGCCGCGCCGACCGAAGAGGAGCGGGCACAGCCGTATCTGTGGCGGTTCTGGCGCCATCTTCCGGCCAAGGGCAAGTTCACGGTGTTTGATCGCTCCTGGTACGGGCGGGTCTTGGTGGAGCGCATCGAAGGCTTTTGCCCGCCGACGGACTGGCTGCGGGCTTACAGCGAGATCAATGACTTCGAAGAGCAGATTTCCGATTCGGGCGTCATCGTGGTCAAGTTCTGGCTGGCCATCGACAAGCAGACACAGTTGGAGCGTTTCCAGGCCCGGGAAGAAATTCCCTTCAAGCGTTTCAAGATCACTGAAGACGATTGGCGCAATCGCGATAAGTGGGATGCTTACCGCGCAGCGGTGGGTGACATGGTCGATCGCACCAGCACCGAGGTCTCACCTTGGACGCTGGTGGAGGCCAACGACAAGCGCTGGGCGCGGGTCAAAGTCCTGCGCACGATCAATCGGGCCCTGGAAGCCGCGTTCGAGAAGTCCGACAAGAAGGCCAGGAAGCACAAGAACTGAGTCGATGGTTACGCATACGCGGGGTGAATGATTGTCGCGGTCGGTTATGAGGTGGACTTATGCTCGGTCCACACCCAACCAATAACAACAATGAGGTATGCCATGCGTGAAGTGGTGATCGTCGACAGCGTGCGGACCGGCCTGGCCAAATCCTTTCGCGGCAAGTTCAATCAGACCCGGCCAGATGACATGGCGGCGCATTGTGTCGACTCGTTGTTGGCACGTAACGGTATCGACCCGGCCAGCGTCGAGGACTGCATCGTGGGCGCAGGCTCCAACGAAGGCGCGCAGGGCTACAACATCGGTCGAAACGTCGCTGTGTTGTCGCGCTTGGGCATCGGCGCCGCCGGGATGACCCTGAACCGCTTTTGCTCCTCGGGCTTACAGGCGATTGCCATCGCCGCCAACCAGATTGCTTCGGGGTGCAGCGACATCATCGTTGCCGGTGGCGTCGAGTCCATCAGCCTGACCATGAAAAGCGTCAATACCGATAACCTGATCAACCCGCTGCTGAAGGA
>NZ_JBFULH010000648.1:0-2196 GCF_056400445.1 Pseudomonas sp. P5_B2
GATCCACCCTGCCCACCCGGTGAGTTTTTGCAGAGGCGTCATGCTGAGCGTAATGAGTAACAGCACAAGCGTACCCAACCCCAATCGATCGACCAGCACCTTGCCCGGATCAGGACCCAATACGTCCACCCATGCCTGATACAACCAGAGCAGAGGCCATACCGCTGCCGCAATGAAGACGCCAATACGCCAAACCGGAAAACGCATCAGTAGTTCTTCCGCAAATCGAGCCCTGCATATAGAGAGGCGACTTCATCCGCATAGCCGTTGAACATCTGCGTATCACGTACATTGGGTTTGAACAGACCACTGGGCAAACGTCGCTCCCGCGCCTGAGTCCAGCGCGGGTGATCAACAGTGGGATTCACATTCGCGTAAAAACCATACTCATCCGCAGCAATGCTCTGCCATGTCGTTTTTGGCTGCTCGCTCACCAGGCTGATACGCACAATGGATTTGATGCTCTTGAAGCCGTACTTCCACGGCACCACCAGGCGCAGCGGCGCTCCATTCTGATTAGGCAGCTCACGCCCGTACATGCCTACTGCCAGAATCGCCAGCGGGTTCATCGCCTCATCCAGACGCAGCCCTTCTACATACGGCCAGTCAATCAAGGCAAAGCCGGAGCGCTGGCCCGGCATACTCTTGGAATCTTCCAGGGTTTCGAAACGAATGTACTTCGCCTTTGATGTCGGCTCGACCTGCTTGAGCAAGGCCGAGATGGGAAACCCTATCCACGGAATGACCATCGACCACGCCTCAACACAGCGCAGACGATAGATCCGCTCCTCCAACTGGTAAGGCTTCATGAAGTCTTCCAGCGCATACCGCCCCGGCTTGCCCACTTCTCCATCCACTACCACGCTCCACGGCTCAGTCTTTAACGCCCCGGCATTGGCGGCAGGGTCGCCTTTATCAGTGCCGAACTCATAGAAGTTGTTGTAGTGGGTTGCATCCTTAAAGGGTGTAATCGCTTCGTCCTTGACGGTGACCGCCCCCCATTTAGTAGAAGGAACCTTTTCCGCAAACCAGGAAGGAGCCTTGCCAGGCTCGACGTCCGCATAGTGCGCAGCCTCCCCGGCACAAGCCCAGCGCGGCAGGCTACTGACAGCCAAACCTGCAACGGCGGCCCCGAGAACATTTCGACGGGATAGATAGAGGGATTCAGGCGTGACGTCCGACTCATGGCAGTCAGACGCTTTGGGGACTTTGATCAGCATGGTAACTCCGCAGCTTTGGAGAACAGATGCACCAATAGACTGCGGAGTATGAGGGAAATTACATCACTCGGCGTTTTTGTGCCGACGAAGGTGCAACAGATATTGCACCGGACCGGAGGCCGCGTAAGCGAGGAAAACCAGCAGAAGAATGCGTGGCGGATCACTGAATACAACAGCAAACACCAGCACCACCGCAAGAATTGCCACGAAAGGCACGCGCCCTTTCAAGTCCAGCTCCTTGAAGCTGTTGTACTTGATGTTGCTAACCATCAGCATGCCGGCAGCAGCTACCATCAGCGCAACCAGGAAGGACATCTTCGATCCCTGAATGCCGWAGTCGCTGAACGCCCAGACAATTCCCGCGACCACACCCGCCGCAGCCGGACTGGCCAGACCAATGAAGTAGCGCTTGTCCGCAGTGCCGACCTGAGTGTTGAAGCGCGCCAGACGCAACGCTGCTCCCGCTACATAGATGAAGGCAACCATCCAGCCGACCTTACCCATATCACCCAAGGCCCAGCCAAACGCCAGCAATGCCGGCGCGACACCAAAGGCGACCATGTCTGACAGCGAGTCATACTCGGCACCAAAAGCGCTTTGGGTGTTGGTCATGCGAGCCACACGGCCATCAAGACCGTCGAGCACCATCGCAACGAAAATCGCGATGGCGGCAAAAGCAAAGTACTTGCTCGCATTGACCGAATCACCGGCACTCAAGGCCGCCTGGGCGCTCATCGAGTTGATGATGGAATAAAACCCCGCGAACAGGTTCGCGGTGGTGAACAGATTCGGCAGAAGATAGATACCACGATGCCGGACTTTGCGGCCTTCAGCGTCATGCCCTTCCTCGATGTGCTCATCGATGGGCAGCAGGCTTTCGGCGTCAGAAGCCTGGTTTGGCTCTTCGGGGCGTTCGCTCATGGACATTACCTTGCAACAGGATGGAAAGTTTTCGACAGGTGTCTGGGACGACGGT
>NZ_JBFULH010000649.1:0-2195 GCF_056400445.1 Pseudomonas sp. P5_B2
GCGTATTGACCGCCGAAGGTGAACCACTCAAGCGCTATCCGTTCCAGATCGAGCAGCGTTTTGACCCGGCGTCCATTTACCTGATCCAAAGCGCCATGCAGCGGGTCATGCGTGAAGGTACCGGCAGTTCGGTTTATAACGTGTTGCCCAAGACCCTGACCCTGGCCGGCAAGACCGGTACCAGTAACGACTCCCGGGACAGCTGGTTCGCCGGTTTCAGTCAGGATTTGCTGGCGGTGGTCTGGCTGGGTCGCGATGACAACGGCAAGACGCCATTCACCGGCGCTACCGGTGCCTTGCAGGTCTGGACCAGTTTTATGCGCAAAGCCGATCCGCTGCCGCTGGACATGCCGCAGCCGGATAACGTTGTTCAAGCCTGGGTCGATTCGCGTACGGGGCAAGGCTCCGATGCGGGCTGCCCAGGCGCTGTACAGATGCCGTATATTCGCGGCAGCGAACCACCTCCCGGTGCGGCTTGTGGTGGCGAAGGCCCTGCTTCCGGTGAAACGGTGATGGATTGGGTCAAGGGCTGGATGAATTAAGCAAAGAGGGATTCAAGTGAACAAGTGGTTGATACCAGCAGTTGTCACCGTGGCGTTGCTCAGCGGTTGCTCCACCGTACAACGTGGTTCGATTCCGGTTGAGGATTCCGGCACGGCTGTGTCCAACAGTGAGCGGATTTCGGCGAATGGCGGCTTCCGCAAGACGACTGTGAAACGTCCTGCCCAAGTCCAAACCCAATCCCAAACCCAGGCGATTCCGCAAGGCGATACCGGCGTGGTGGTGATGATCCCGGGTGGCGCCGCCGCCACCTCTGCGCCGATCAGTACCTCGCCAATCACGCCCGGCCCGATTACTCCAGGGCCGATCGATACGTCGCCAGTCCAGTCGGCACCGATCAATCAGGGCAGCTACAGCATGCCGTCGGCGCCAAGCGGAATTCCTTCGGCGAGCGCTGGCGGTCTGTCAGCCGACGAGCAGCTGGATGGCCCAGTGCTGGCGCTGTTGACCACCGCTCAACAGCAACAGGCAAGCGGCGACCTCAATGGTGCTTCGTCCAGCCTGGAGCGTGCTCAGCGTGTCGCGCCGCGTGAGCCGCAAGTGCTTTATCGTCTGGCTCAGGTGCGGATGGCTCAAGGGGATCCAGCGCAGGCTGAACAGTTCGCCCGTCGTGGTCTGACGTTCGCCAATGGCCGTCCGGATCTTCAGGCCAGCCTCTGGGATTTGATCGCCCAGGCGCGTGACAAACAAGGTGATTCTGCCGGCGCAGCATTGGCCCGTCAGAAGGCCAAGGTATCGCTGTGATGGACGCCCGTTTCCCGAAAATTGCCGAGCAGTTGTTGCTGATCGAGCGCGAACTGCGAGTGCAGGGGTGGTGGGATGAAGTTTCACCTTCCGCTGAAGCGCTTTCCAGTGTCGAGCCGTTTTCGGTTGATACGCTGGACTTCGAGCAGTGGCTGCAATGGATCTTCCTGCCCCGGATGAAAATGATCCTCGAACAGGATCTGCCACTACCCACCGTATCCGGGATTCAGGAGATGGCCGAAATGGTCTTCGCCGCTCGTGGTGTCCAGGGCAAGGATCGTCAGTTGCAAGTGCTGCTCAAAGAGTTCGACCTGCTGATCACCGCCTCCCGCTAACTCCAATCTTTTGTAGGAGCCGAGCAAGCTCGGCTCCTGCAGCAGTTCTGCGCAATCTGTTTCTGTGCTTCGCTGATGCGTTCCTGACGTTGTTGATCGGTCAGGCGGCGCATCTCGCCGTCCACATCCTTGAAGTCGCGGACTGTTCCGAAGTTGCGCCAACTTCGTTTGCATGCCATTTCCTTGTCATGAGTTGCGCAATTGAAGCTAAGACAGTCGCTGTTTGGCGATTTTTTCTTGCTTTCTCATGTGCTTACTTCAATAAAGCTCATTGACGACTTGACTTGGAGAGGACGAAACAGAAGAATCCAAAGTCCGCTGTAGAGGGACTGCCAGAAGCAGGCCCACTCAGCAGATCATGAGGCGCACACCCGCGCCGACTTGTTACACCCGCAACGCGTTACCTCGCGCTGGGTGGGAAAGTCCCGCAACACTTGGGACGATCCCAATACTTGCTCAGTCAGTGCTGACGTAGTCGGCGACCACCGTCGCTCATGCTCTGCTGAGAAGTAAACCTATTAAGACCCGTCCCCGTTTGAGTGGACGGTATTCTGG
>NZ_JBFULH010000650.1:0-2186 GCF_056400445.1 Pseudomonas sp. P5_B2
GGCCACCATCAGTACCGGCGGCGTTTACTGATTTCAAGTCATTTGCAAATACTCACTGCTGGCGGTCGTTTTTGCCAGCAGTGATCATTCAGAGATCAACGCTTCAGTGACTTCAAATCGTTGAGCAGCACCAACAACGTCTGCAATTTTTCCGCGCCGAAGCGCTCTTGCAAGTGCTCATAGTTCTCCTCCATACGCCCCCTCATACTTTCAAAACAGCTATCTCCGGCAACGGTCAGTTTCACCAGCACTCTACGCTGGTCGTGTTCTGAGCGCCGTCGTTCGACCAGCTCCGCGCTTTCCATCCTTGCCAGTACCCCGGTCATGCTGGGCTTGAGAATGCACGCCAAGTCCGCCAAACGATTGATCTCCAGTTCACCCTGCTGACTGAGAATCCGCACTACACGCCATTGTTGCTCAGTGAGGCCTATATCCTTCAGGGAGGGCCGGAAAAAGCTCATGGCAACTTCACGAGCCTGGAGCAAGTTGAGTGTCAACGACTGTCGATGCCTGGACATTTAATACGACTCTAATTTAGTTAGCATATTAATTATATTATCACGCTGAAATACCATAAAGTTTCTTACTTCCATAAAAAACGGCGCCTTGGGCGCCGTCTATTTGATCGCTGACCTGAGCAGGTCAGAGCCTGATAACCGCTTTCAACACAGTCTTGAAGGTTTCCAATTGGTCGTCGCTGAATTGACTGAAGACTTTTTCCTGCTGTTCACGGGCTATTGACCACAATCCTTCTGTTTCATCGATTCCTTTAACCGTCAGACGCAAGCGCCCATTCTCTTCACAAACCAGCACCTTGCGGGTGAGATTGGCGACGGCCTCTTCGATTTCCCGGACGGGCATCGCCACCTCGCGCTGCAGATCCGTGAGGCTCAGCCCCGCATCATTTTCCAGCACCATCAGCATACGTGCCTCACTGGTCCGCAAGCCTGTCGACAATTGCCGCGGCTGATAGCTTGCCTGATAAGCGCGCAACGCTTGGGTCATGAGGTAGTACAAATTGTGGCTCAGCCTTCCTTGGAAGTGGCTGCTTGGAGGCTGACCTTCGGCACTTTTTGTCATGCGCGTGTGGGGCAACACCATGGAGTATGCACCCTGGTGGTACAGCAACGGCGAACGACCAAAATCATCGAAAGCCACTACCCTGCCAATCATGATCCAATGATCACCACCGTCCACCTGCTGATATTTTTTGCACTGAAATCGCGCTGAGCAATCAGCAAGAATTGGCGCCCCCCCGTGACCTGATTCGTATTCGATGCCTGCAAAACGATCGTCTTTCGGACGAGCGAAATTATTCGACAAATCAATTTGATCGGCAGCAAGCACATTCACGGCAAAGTGGGTAGCGGTAGCAAATACTTCATGACTTGTAGATCGCTTATCGATACTCCAGAGAATCAACGGCGGGTCGAGCGACACCGAGTTGAAGCTGTTGGCCGTCACCCCAACTTTGCGGCCGTTGTGATCGGCGGCTGTCACCACTGTCACACCGGTGGCGAAGTTGCCTAATGCGCGGCGAAATGCACGCGCATCAAAGGCGGAAGAAACGGCAATCTCATTTATATCGGACATGCAAGACTCCCGAGCACGCCCTAGGGCGCACTCTGATTATTTTTATGAGGGGCTTGTAGCTTGGCGTTGAACGGCCTCAGGCCATTGAAGGGTCGGGCTCAAGACCCATCAGTTCGCGACCGAGTATCTGCGCACAGACGTCGTAGTCGGTGTAGGCATGCGCCCCCGTAAGATGCGAATCTCGGAATAGGCGTTGCAACTCGTTGGTTTCAAACCATGCACCGCCGCCGGCCGCTTCCATCAGACGGTCCACGGCCTGGATACACATCTTTGTGGCATAGCCCTGATTGGTACGCCAGAACGTGAGCATGGTACGGCTTGGGTATTCGTGGCGCTCACTGTAATCAGAAATCTCTTCCCAGCTTTTTTCCAGCAGCGCTCGGGCGGCCGCAACCTGATGYGTGGATTCCGCCAGGCGCATCAATGCCGGGGTGGCTGCGCCGACAGCGGCACCGGTGTAGGCACGGACGCGGTTGCGGGTTTTCTCGCGGAAAACATCCAGCATGCGCTCGGCAATACCTAGGCTGACAGTCGAGAAGCCGCTGGCAAAATAAGGCCGATAAGGGGCGAAGAAAATCTTGCTGTCCGGATAC
>NZ_JBFULH010000651.1:0-2184 GCF_056400445.1 Pseudomonas sp. P5_B2
TTGCGTTATCTGCTCGACCTGTCCCGCGATCTCAAGCGCGCCAAGTACACCGGCACCGAGCAACAGCACCTCAAAGGCAACAACATCGCGCTGATCTTCGAAAAAACCTCGACCCGCACCCGTTGCGCATTCGAAGTCGCCGCTTATGACCAGGGCGCCAACGTCACCTACATCGACCCGAACTCTTCGCAGATCGGTCACAAGGAAAGCATGAAGGACACCGCCCGCGTACTGGGGCGCATGTACGACGCTATCGAATACCGTGGCTACAAGCAGGAAATCGTCGAGGAACTGGCCAAGTTTGCCGGTGTACCCGTGTTCAACGGCCTGACCGATGAATATCACCCGACCCAAATGATCGCCGACGTGCTGACCATGCGTGAGAACGCTGACAAGCCAATCCACGAAATCAGCTACGTCTACCTGGGCGACGCCCGTAACAACATGGGCAACTCGCTGCTGCTGATCGGCGCCAAGCTGGGCATGGACGTGCGCATTTGCGCGCCGAAAGCGCTGTGGCCGCTTGACGATCTGGTCGAGCGCTGCAAGCAATACGCGGAAGAAAGCGGTGCGCGCATCACCCTGRCAGAAGACCCGAAAGCCGCGGTCAAAGGCGTGGACTTTATCCACACCGACGTTTGGGTTTCGATGGGTGAACCGGTCGAAGCCTGGGCCGAACGTATCCAGCAACTGCTGCCTTATCAGGTCAACGCCGAACTGATGAAAGCCACCGGCAACCCGCGCACCAAGTTCATGCACTGCCTGCCGGCCTTCCACAACAGCGAAACCAAAATCGGCAAGCAGATTGCCGAGCAGTACCCGAACCTGAAGAACGGCATCGAAGTGACTGATGACGTGTTCGAGTCGCCGGCCTGCATCGCCTTCGAGCAAGCGGAAAACCGCATGCACACCATCAAGGCGATCCTGGTGTCGACCCTGGCTGACCTCTAAAGAACAGAACCGGTCAATGTGGAAGCGAGCCTGCTCGCGATAGCGGTGTTACTGGCGACATATATTTCGACTGACACGCCCCATCGCGAGCAGGCTCACTCCCACAAAGGACCGAGTCTACTGCTTACTTTCCGATTTAGAAGGATTGCCATTATGCGTATCGTCGTTGCTCTGGGCGGTAACGCCCTGCTCCGCCGTGGTGAACCCATGACCGCGGACAACCAGCGCGCCAACATCCGGATCGCCACCGAACAAATTGCCAAGGTCCATGCCGGTAATCAACTGGTGATCGCCCACGGCAATGGTCCGCAGGTCGGCTTGCTGTCGCTGCAAGCTGCGGCCTATACCTCGGTTTCCCCTTACCCACTGGACGTGCTCGGTGCCGAAACCGAAGGCATGATCGGCTACATCATCGAACAGGAACTGGGCAACCTGCTGGACTTCGAAGTGCCCTTTGCCACTCTGCTCACCCAAGTTGAAGTCGACCCTAACGACCCGGCGTTCCAAAACCCCACCAAACCGATCGGCCCGGTGTACGCCAAGGCCGAAGCGGAACAACTTGCCGCCGAAAAAGGCTGGGCAATTGCTCCAGATGGCGACAAATATCGTCGCGTGGTGGCCAGCCCCAAACCGAAACGCATTTTCGAAATCCGTCCGATCAAATGGCTGCTGGAAAAAGGCAGCATAGTGATCTGCGCCGGCGGTGGCGGTATCCCGACCATGTACACGTCCCCTGGCGTACTGGAAGGTGTCGAAGCGGTCATCGATAAAGACCTGTGCTCGGCACTGCTGGCCGAACAGCTTGAAGCCGATATTCTGGTGATCGCCACCGACGTCAGCGCCGCCTTTATCGATTATGGCAAGCCAACCCAGAAAGCCATCGGCCAGGCTCACCCGGATGAAATGGAAAAACTCGGCTTCGCCGCTGGCTCCATGGGGCCGAAGGTTCAGGCCGCTTGCGAGTTCGCCCGCAACACTGGAAAAGTCGCGGTAATCGGTTCACTCTCAGACATCGAAGCGATCGTCCAGGGCACGGCCGGTACGCGCATCAGCACGGCAGCACCTGGCATTACTTACTTATAAGGAAAGATGTTTATGGCACAGTTTGAGCCTGGTCACTTGCACATCGAGCGTCACGCGCTGACCAAGGATGATGTCAGCTACAACGTGCATCTCGATTACAAGGTCGCGCAGGACCCCAAGAAAGGCAAAGGGATCGAGTTCACCCTGCAT
>NZ_JBFULH010000652.1:0-2182 GCF_056400445.1 Pseudomonas sp. P5_B2
GATCAGTTCGCGACGATTCAGTCCCAGGGTGTTGGCGGCCTCAATCAGTTTGGGATCGATGCCGCGAATACCGGCGAACAGATTCATGTACACCGGGAAGGTTGTACCGACGACGATCAGCGCAATCTTGGTGAATTCGCCGATGCCGAACCAGAGAATGAACAACGGCACCAGTGCTAGCGACGGGATCGTGCGCAGCATCTGCAGCGGTGAATCGAGCACCACCTCGCCGCGCTTGGACAGGCCGCTGATCAGCGCCGCCACCACACCGAGACTGACACCGATACTCAAGCCCACCAGCGCCCGTTGCAGCGATACCAGCAAGTGTTTACCCAATTCCCCGGAAGCGATCATGGCCCAAAGTGTGACGCCGATTTGCGAGGGCGCCGCGATGACCCGTTGCGGGATAAGGCCCCCCTGCGACGCCAGTTCCCATAACAGCAACAACGCGATGGGGCTGAGCAAACGCAGCAAAAATTCAGGTGTCCGCCAGTTGCGCAGCCAGTGAGGCAACAGCCTTGATGCGCCCTGCAGCTCACCGCGGTAGCGAGCAGCCTTGTTGACGGAAAATGAGCCAGTGGCGCTCTGTGTATCGAAGGTCTTTTCAGTCATCAGGCTTCCTTCCTCAAAAAGAACATGGCCAGAGGTGCCATGCGTCAGCTGCGGATTTCATGCTATTCGCATAAAAAACCTCAGTGAAATTCTTTTTAGGAATAACCTAATATGCTTATAAATCAGGAACTGAATTCATCTGATAAATTATTTGCATAATAAACTCCTGCATCCCCCGCCCTGCCGGGGCCTGCATGGTTGACGTCGTTTAAAATGCAGATAGCTGATACATGCAAACAATCATCATTCTTTAAATTAATAATTAACTTAGAACCAATAGGCATTTCACAGCCGCACCCTGCTACGCCTATTTTGGATCCCACAGACCGACCCCAACGCCAGGTGGAGGCTTGAATCGCGCCTATTCAACGAAAGGAACTCCCATGAGTATTGAATTCATCGGCTACATCGGCGGTCACCATTCTTCGGAAATCCACCCTCGCAGCGGGCCTGTGTTGCAGCCCGACTATGTGGAGAAAGTGGCGCGCGCCCATGAGGATGCCGGCTTTGACCGGGCCTTGGTAGCCTTCCACTCCAACAGCCCCGACAGCACCCTAATTGCCTCTCACGCCGCCAGTGTGACCAAAGACCTCAAGTTCCTGATCGCCCATCGGCCCGGTTTTGCCGCACCGACCCTGGCCGCGCGACAGTTCACTACCCTCGACGTATTCAATGGCGGACGCACCGCTGTGCACATCATTACCGGTGGCGATGATCGCGAACTGCGCGCCGACGGTAGCTACATCGGCAAGGACGAGCGCTATGCCCGCACCGACGAATACCTTCATGTGCTGCGCCAGGAATGGACCAGCGAAAAACCCTTCGACTATGCAGGGCAGTATTACCAGGTGGAGGGTGCGCACTCGACAGTGAAGTCGCCGCAACTGCCGCACATTCCACTGTATTTCGGYGGCTCWTCGACAGTGGCCATCGAAGTGGCGGGCAAGCATGCGGACGTGTACGCGTTATGGGGTGAAACCTATGAACAAGTTCGCGAGGTGGTAAAGCAAGTACGCGCCGAGGCTGCCAGACATGGCCGCAGCATTCGCTTCAGTTTGTCATTGCGGCCGATTCTGGCGGACACCGAAGCCCAGGCATGGGAACGTGCCGAGCGCATTCTGCAGCAGGCCACCACGCTGGCCGAACAAAACGGTTTTGTCCGCCGGGACCCTCCGAACGAAGGCTCTCGCCGCCTGCTCGCCGCTGCCGCCCAGGGCTCACGTCTGGACAAGCGTCTGTGGACCGGCATCGCCGGCTTGCTGGGTGCACAAGGCAACTCGACCTCTCTGGTCGGCACCCCGGAACAAGTAGCCGAAGCGCTGCTTGATTACTATGACCTGGGCATCACCACCTTCCTGATCCGTGGCTTTGACCCGCTCGAGGACGCCATCGACTACGGCAAGCGCCTGATCCCCCTGACCCGAAAACTGGTGGCCGAACGCGAGCGTCAAGCATCGGAAAAAGTAGCCTAGACACCGACATCCCAATGTGAGCGAGCCTGCTCGCGATTGCGACAGCACATTCAACAGAGATGTTGACTAACACACCGCAATCGCGAGCAGGCTCGCTC
>NZ_JBFULH010000653.1:0-2175 GCF_056400445.1 Pseudomonas sp. P5_B2
GGGATTCCAGGGCATGCCACGTCGTTACTACGCCTATGAAAACTACGCGTTCATCCCGCAGTCGGCGCAAGATTTGAATGCCTTCATTACGGTGATCGCATTGACCGTTGGCGTTTCCCAGCTGCTGTTCCTGTTCAACYTGGCCTGGAGTGCATTCAAGGGCAAGCCCGCAGGCAGTAATCCTTGGGGCGCAGCCAGTCTGGAATGGCAAACGCCGAACACCCCGCCGAAACACGGTAACTGGGGAGCGAAGCTGCCGGTCGTGTATCGCTGGGCCTATGACTACAGCGTGCCGGGGATTGATCAGGATTTCGTTCCGCAAACGGTCTCCCCCGAGGAGCTGGAACACATGCGGCAACTGAGTACCGGAACCAAGATAGCGGACGTTAAAACATGAGCCGGTTGCTATTGAGAAACGCCGACGGTGCTGACCCCGGCGGCAGTTGGAGTCGCGATCCCGGGGATGTTCGGTCCGCCGAGGGTGCCGATAGATACCAAATTGCTAGAACGGGCCTGCGCTTGTTTCTGGTCGTGGTGAGTTCGTTATTCTTTCTCTTCCTGATCGCCTTTATTGCCCGTTCTCAAATGACCGACTGGCTGCCCCTGACAGAGCCTTTGGCGCCGTTAGCCAATCTCTGGCAGCTATGGCTGAATTCGGCTTTTCTGGTATTGAGTTGCATCGCACTGCAGTGCTCGCGCATGGCCGCCCGACGGGCTCGACTGGGCGCTACGGTCAGTGGTTTTGCATTGGGGGGCGTGTTTGCCATTGCCTTTCTGGTGGGGCAATTGTGGGTCTGGCAGCAGTTTGTCGCCTGGGGCTACTTTGTCGACAGCAATCCGGCTAACAGTTTCTTCTACTTGTTGACCGGCCTGCATGGGCTGCACCTGCTGGGCGGGCTGATCGCCTGGAGCGTTATCGTCGCCAAATTCCTGCGTCGCGTGCCGTTGGCGCAGCTCAGCGTCAGCGTAGAGCTTTGCACCACCTATTGGCACTACTTACTGGGTCTTTGGTTCGTGCTTTTCGCTTTGCTGGTCAGCACACCGCAAACCTATGAAGCGATCGCCAGATTCTGCGGCCTGAGGTGAAAAATCATGGCATCGCACCCACTTGCCCCCGGCGAATCCAGTTCATCCAATCCACCAGACTCAGCGCCTGCACCGGGATGGCAGGGCATTGCCAGCGATTGGTCCTCGGATAGAGAGGCCTTCCAGCAGGTCCCTTGGGGCAAGGCGATGATGTGGATATTCCTGCTCAGCGATACGTTTATATTCACCTGTTTTTTAACCGGCTACATGTCGGTACGCATGACCATCACCACCGCTTGGCCAAACCCCAGTGAAGTGTTCGCATTGACGATCGGTGGAAAAGAAATCCCGCTTATTCTGATCGCCATCATGACCTTTGTGCTGATCAGTAGCAGTGGCACCATGGCCATGGCCGTTAACTTCGCCTATCGCCGTGATCGCGCGAAAACCACTGCCCTGATGCTGGCGACCGCGGCCTTGGGAGTGACCTTCGTCAGCATGCAGGCATTTGAATGGAGCAAGCTCATCGCAGAAGGAGTACGTCCCTGGGGGAACCCCATGGGGGCGGCACAATTTGGCGCCTGCTTTTTCATGATTACCGGTTTCCACGGACTGCATGTGTCAATCGGCGCCCTCTACCTCAGCATTGTGGCGCTGAAAGTATCGCGGGGCGATTATGAGCGCTCCGGAAACTATCAGAACGTCGAGATAGCCGGGCTTTACTGGCACTTCGTGGATTTGGTGTGGGTGTTTATTTTTGCTTTCTTCTATTTATGGTAGAGGAGCACGGGTGATGGCACATGCTCAGGGTCAGCAACATCCAATCAGTCTGTACCTCAAAATCTGGGGGCTGTTATTCGTCCTCAGCACGCTGTCGTACCTTGTCGACTATTTCCACTTCCAGGGTTACCTACGGTGGTCCCTGATTATCACTTTCATGTTGTTGAAGGCAGGTTTAATTGTCTCCATTTTTATGCACATGGCCTGGGAACGGTTGGCCATGGTCTACGCCATATTGGTGCCACCTTTATGTTTGCTGGTGCTCATCGGACTGATGGCCACCGAGGCGGACTATGTTTTCCTCAGTCGGGTCATTTTCTTTGGCCAATAAGCAGCTTTCCGATGGCCCTGAGACGCCCGGAGTTAACC
>NZ_JBFULH010000654.1:0-2172 GCF_056400445.1 Pseudomonas sp. P5_B2
CGCTCACCTTGCACGATATAGCTGGGAATCGCGGTGGTGGGCTCCAGCGATTCGGGCAGCACATCGACGCAGAGCAGGCTGTTGAGAAAGCGCGACTTGCCAGCGCTGAAGCCGCCGCCGACACCGATTACAGTCTTGTTGGCCAGATCGGGGAAGGCAACCATATCCTCCAGCGACTGCTCCAGCGCCACTAGCTCGCGATAGGCTTGTGCCTCGGCCGGGTAGTCGTCTCGCGCGGCGAGGTTGACGAAGCTCTGGTGAATCAGTTGGTGCAAGCGGTGAAGCTGCCGGCGATGTTCGCTGGGGATCACGCCTTGAGGCTGGGCGATCAGTCGGGTGATCAACTGCAGTCCCAGCGCCGAATCTGCCAGATAGGGATTGGCGGTTTCGGCTTCGGCGACTTCCAGTTCTTCTAGGCTGAAGTTGAATTCAAGGGACATTTATTAATCTTCTATTTTGCGGGCTACTGTCTCGATTCGAGAGTTGGCAGATATTCGTAGCGGTGTGATGTGTTCGTCACTTCGCCATCACAGCGCGGCCAGTGCCTTCGCTACCGCCTGGCGGGCGGCGGCGATCTGTTGGGTGCTCTGCTCCTTGTTGGCAATATCTTCTCGCAAACGGGTCAGGCTCCGCTGGATGTCGCAGCTCATGTCTTCGACGAAGGTCTGGCCGGTACTGTTCAGGCTGGCTTCGATAGCCTTGACCTTGTGCTCCACTTCGCTTTCGAGGTCGCGGATGATCGCGGCTACGGCCTCGCGCTGAGCTTCCTTGAGACCGTTGATCTGGCTCTCTGAAACCCGATCGCTGCCAAACGATTTGATGATGCTGAGGCTGTAGTCCTTGCTGGAGAAGCTGACATCCGGAATGGTGATGCGGCGCAGGCTCTTGTTGACCTCGGCCAGCATCAGTTCGGCATCGAAGTCGGCGCTGCCGGTGTCGAACAGCGACATTGCCGCGACACCGACTTTACGGCGCATCTCATCGAGATCGACACAGTCAATGATTGCCTTCTGCAGGGCCTTGGTGGTCTGCAAGGCAAAGACCTGTACGCGCTCGATGGCATCCTGAGCGCTGGCGTAGACGGTGACCACATCGCGGAAGCGTGTTTCCCGATCCCCCCAGGAGAAGGGGTTGTACCAGCTGGACGTCGAAACGGAGTAGGACTCGGTCGTTGTTTCCTTGACCACGTCCACCCTGGAGTACTTCTGTGCCTGCTCGCGAATGTCTGTCTTGAGCAGCGCGAACTGCTGACTGGCCTTGACCGACTGCTCGTCAAACACGCCTTCCAGGCGTGCCTTGCCACTTCGCATACGCTTGAGCATGTCCTGCTCGGTTTTTTCCAGCTCCCCGATGTCGCCGTTGCGCACATGCTCGCTACGCGCCTGCAGGCTGAGGTCAATCTGTTGCAGGCGTTCGCGCGTTCCGTTGTGCACGCCTTCGATCAGTGCCTGCTCCTTGCTGGCGATCAGGCGCTGCTTGTGTTCGAGTTGGGCGAGGATCTCGTCGCGCAGCGCCGGAATGTTGGAGAGCTGACGCAGGCTGTTCGGTTCAAAGGCAAAACCGGTCGCGGTGCATAGCTGATCGAGTTGTTCCCGGTCTTCTTCGGACAGGGAATCGAAGTGCTCGGCGACTAGCCACGCCCAGCTGGAAATGAAGCGTGGTGCGGATTTTTTAACGGCGCTGAGGATGCGCCGGGTCTTGTTGTCCTGGCCAGGCTGGTTGATCTGCGCTTCCAGCGTCAGGCCGGCCTGCTCGGTCATTTTCTTGTCCAGCAGTTGCAACATTGCACCGGTTCGTACAGCAGAACGTTTCTCGGCGGGTGCCCGCTCGGCGAGCTTGCTGGCTGTGACGGCAATACCACGATCCTGGCGCAGGGCAAGATCACGCTGCGAACCGACCAGGAACACCGCCTTGTCGTCGATACCCGCTTCAGGCAGTTGCTCGCGCAGCACCGCCATGTCGGAAGAGGTGAGGAACTGGCTGACTGCCGAGAGCAGGAAGATCACGTCGCACTGGCCAAGGAAGCTACGGGTGATTTGGCCACGGGAAACCACCGGGTCGTTGAAGCCGGGGGTATCTATTATTTCCAGGCCCTGCAGGCGCTTGTCGTCGACATGCAGCACGGACATCTTGGTGATGGCGGTGAAGCGTCCGCCGCTGCCAACATACTCC
>NZ_JBFULH010000655.1:0-2171 GCF_056400445.1 Pseudomonas sp. P5_B2
GGGCCCAAGGCCGCGCCGATGGTGTTGGAACCCTGTATGCGCAGCACCGGGCCGTTTTCAGGCGTCGGTAAATTGCCCGCCGATGCCGTCAATGGCAGGCCGGCGCACAGCATCAACATAAACAACACGCGCAGCGTCATGCCCGCACCTTAAAAAATCATAGAAAGTGCGGGGAGAATAAGTCAGCAAGATTTCCGAAAGATGACGGTTGTTCCTTAATTGTGGGAGCGAGCCTGTTCGCGAAAGCGGTGTATCRGTCAACAATGATGTTGAAATTGATGACGCCTTCGCGAGCCGGTCGGATCGCCGCACCGTCGCTGCCACAGGGTTTGCTGTTGAGCTTTAGATATCAGCTCAATTCAAGCCAGATCGGCGCATGATCGGAGGGTTTTTCCATACCGCGCAGGTCGTAATCCACGCCGGCGTCCTTGATCCGTGGCAACAGGCCATGGGAGGCCATGATCACGTCAATGCGCAGCCCGCGCTTGGGATCGTCTTCAAAGCCTCGGCTACGGTAATCGAACCAGCTGAAACGGTCGCTCACGTCCGGGTTCAGGTGACGGAAACTGTCCACCAGGCCCCAGTTTTTCAGACGGGCCATCCACTCGCGTTCTTCCGGCAGGAAGCTGCACTTGCCGGTTTTCAGCCAGCGTTTCATGTTGTCCGGGCCGATGCCGATGTCGCAGTCCTCCGGGGAGATGTTGACGTCACCCATGACCACCAGCGGCTGATCGTTGCTGAACTGGCTTTCCAACAGTTGCTGCAGGTCGCTGTAGAAGCGCTGCTTGGCCGGAAATTTGGTCGGGTGGTCGCGGCTTTCACCTTGTGGGAAATAGCCATTCATTATAGTCAACGGCACGCCATTGGCGTCGGCGAAGGTGCCCCAGATGAAGCGTCGCTGTGCGTCTTCTTCATCGGTGGCGAAGCCTTTATGCAAGGCCAGTGGTTCTTTGCGCGAGAGCAGGGCGACGCCGTAATGGCCTTTCTGCCCATGGAAATACACGTGATAGCCCAGCGCCTGAACCTCGGCCAGCGGGAATTGGTCGTCGTGAACCTTGGTTTCCTGCAGGCCGATGACGTCCGGCTGGTGTTTCTCAATCAGCGCCGCCAGCTGATGCGGGCGAGCGCGCAGCCCGTTGATGTTGAAGGAGACGATCTTCATGGTCGGCAGTCCTGGCAAAAGGGCGATGCTAGCTGACATGTAGGAATCGGGCCAGCGTGGGGTGAGGGGATTCGTGTTCGGCGGTAGGTCTTCTGTCGCTTATGCGGGCCACATCGCGAGCAGGCTCGCTCCTACAGTGGATCGGTGTAGGGCCTACTGAATTCGCCAGTCTGGTCTATAACTGTGGGAGCGAGCCTGTTCCGGGCATCGTTCCGACGATGGCGTCACCACTGATTTCGATCAGTAAGGAACTGTGTCAGCACCGATAGGCTCGTAACAACAAGAGCGCAGCCATTTGAGCTGTACCGGGGAGATCAACCGTTATGCCCGAAACCTCGACCGCCATTGCTGACATTCACATGCTCGACAGTGGCTATTCCCACGAAGCGCGATCCCTGCTTTACCACGCTTACCGGCACGAACCGACCTTCGGCTACCTGTTCGAGGCCGAACGTCCCGGCTATGAACATCGCGTGCGGGCGACCGTGCGCGAGCTGGTTAAACAGCACTTTCTTCAGGACTTGCCAGCCATTGGGCTGCTGGTCAATGACCGATTGATCGGCATCGCGCTGATCGCGCCGCCGCAACGACGCCTGGGCATCACCGAAAGTTGGGCCTGGCGTTTGCGCATGGTGCTCAGCGCGGGTTTTCGCAGCACCCGCCGCTATCTCGACTACCACGCCGCCGTTGCCGCCTGCGTGCCGAGTGACTCGGTCCATGTGCTACCAATGCTGGGCATTCACCCGCAATTTCAGGGTAAACACTTCGGCGAACAATTGCTGCAAGCGGTGCATAACTGGTGCGCAGTGGATGAAACCTCCGAAGGGGTGATCCTCGACACCGGGAATTCTCGCTATCTGGAGTTCTATAAGCGTCAGGGTTATGAAGAAATCGGCGAGGTCGCCGTAGGACCGATTCGCGAGCATGTTTTTTTTCACGCCAATCCGCAGGTGTTACAAACCTCGACGGCATAAACGGTAGAACTTTAACGCCTCGCGAGGCTCTATCA
>NZ_JBFULH010000656.1:0-2169 GCF_056400445.1 Pseudomonas sp. P5_B2
CATTTGTACTATTCATTGCAGCCTGGTTTTCCTTGTTTCATGCAGCAATCCAGCTCCCACCAAACTCGAAGGATCTTTCCGACACATCAGGCCTATCTATTGTATTACTGCTGACAATAGCACTGCTAACCATAGGCATTCCAGCCATCGTATTTTCAAGCGCAGGCATTCTTATATCGATCTTTACAAAATCCAAATCATTTTCTGCAAGGCTACTTATTTTTTCAATTTCTAACTTCCCCCTATTGCTTGCCTCACTTCTCGGAATACTCGTGATTGGTTTGTTTGTGATAGAGACATTAAACAGTATCATCGGGGTCATTCTTTTTGCAGGTGTGATGGGCCTGATAATGTCTGCCGCCCCTAAACGGGTTGCAGACAAAAACCAAAAGTGACAACTCCCTTCAACGCGCTCAGGCAGTCGCCACAGCAGCCCCAGGCTCAACCACCGCCACCAACCCGTCCTTCATCCGCTTCGCATCCCGCACAAAACACCGCGATGCAATAAACAGAAACACCATGGTGAAGAACAACGCCACCGGGATCAGGTACATCGCGTCGTGCAAGCCCACCGCCTTGAATGCCTCGGTCATCTGCTCGGCACCGGCTGCGAGCATGGCCGTGTGCGCAAAGTGGTCGGACAAACCGCCCACCACCACCGGCCCCAAACCACCACCCAGCAAATACAGTCCGGCAAAGAACAGTGCCATCGCCGTGGCCCTCAGGCGTGGCTCGACCACGTCCTGAATTGCGGTGTAGACGCAGGTGTAGAAGTTGTAGGCGAACAACCAGCCCACGCTGAAGACCGCCACAAACACACCTATCTCAATTCGCCCGGCATGCAGCGCCCACGCCGTGCACAGGGTCGAGATAATCAGGCTGAACGCTGCAAACAACAGCCGCCCATTGGCCACCCGCTGGTGAATCTTGTCGGCGATCAAGCCGCCGAGCGTCAGGCCAAACAGGCCGGTGACGCCGACGATCACGCCTGTTGCCACCGCAGCCTCCTGCAATGGCATCAGGAAGTAGCGCTGCAGCATCGGCACCAGAAATGAGTTGCAGGCATAGGTTGCAAAGTTGAAACACAGCCCCGCCATCACCAGCCACAGGAAAGTCGGAACCGCCAGCACCCGGCGGATCGGCCGGTCTATGCGTTCCTGGGACACCTGCACCGCTTCTGCTGCGCCGCGTTTCGGCTCCTTGATGAAAAACATGAAGATCGCCAGGATCAACCCCGGCACCGCCGCGATAAAGAACGGTGCGCGCCAACTGTCGAACGCCTTGACCATTGCGCCGATGGTAAAGAACGCCAGCAACAACCCCAACGGCAGGCCCAGCATAAAGATGCCCATCGCCCGCGCCCGGCGATGGGCCGGAAACAAATCGCCGATCAGCGAGTTGGCGGCGGGGGCATAACTGGCTTCACCGATACCGACGCCCATGCGCACGATCAGGAAACTCCAGAAGCTGCCCACCAGCCCGTTAACCGCCGTCAACCCGCTCCACACCGCCAGGCCCCAGCCCATCAACTTGCTGCGCGATCCGGTATCGGCCATACGCCCCAGAGGCAGGCCGGCGATTGCGTAAACGAGGGTGAAAGCGGTACCGACGATCCCCAGCTGAAAGTCGCTGAGGTGCCACTCCATGCGGATCGGCTCGATGATGATGGCGGGGATGGTGCGATCGAAGAAGTTGAACAGGTTGGCCAGGAACAACAGGAACAGAATGCGCCAGGCATTCGCCGCTTGGGTCGAGTTCTGCATGGGTCCGTCTCTTTTTCTTGTTATTGGGGTCTCTCTGTCCCCGGAACCGCCAATCTAGACAGGCCCGTCAACACTGTCTGTCATTATTTGTAAGGCTGATATCAGTCCATGGCGTTCACACCGACCGGCATACCACCAGGCTCAGGATTCACGGGTGTCTGGCCGCTGTTTTCAGGTTGCCGTTCGTCGCTGAAAAATACCTTTCACTCCCCCCTTCCAATGCCGGTGGCGAAGCCTAGAATAGCGCCCCTGTCCGCTCCCCTGCGTACCCCTTCCTGCGTAGATCATCGACCATGTCCGAAGTCAGTCCCTGTCTGAATTGTGGTGCCTGCTGCTCCCATTTCCGTGTGTCTTTTTTCTGGGGTGAATGCGCCTCGTCCGGGGGAACGGTGCCGGATGATCTGGT
>NZ_JBFULH010000657.1:0-2167 GCF_056400445.1 Pseudomonas sp. P5_B2
CAGCAGTCCAACACCGAGCCCGACAATCACGGGGATCCACACCGGCAAGTCAGTCAGCGACGGGAATACCGCCCGAGTAAAATCAGAGGTCTGCGCCAGGCTGGCCGCGATCATCGCCGACAAGGCCAGCACCGAACCGGACGACAGGTCGATGCCGGTGGTGATGATGACCTGGGTCACGCCAATCGCCAGCAGACCGATGATCGACACTTGCAGAATCATCAATACCAGCCGCTGGGAGTTCATCAGGAAGCTCTGGTCGCGCACGATCCAGCCGAAAATCTCGAACACCAGGCCGATGCCAATCAGCACCAGGAAGATGCTCAGCTCGGTCGGAAAGCGCCGGCGACTCTTGACCTGTGCGGTTGCCGGTTTGTTTTCCAGTATCGCGTTCATAACCACTCACCCTTCAAATGAAATCAGTGTGGCGAGGGAGCGCGCTCCCGTTCGAGTGCGCAGCGCTCGCCAGTTCTACGGTAAACCCGAGACATTGGGGCCGCTTGGCACCCCGACGGGAGCAAGCTCCCTCGCCACAGAAACCGTGCTCACCCTTGATTTAATGACATGAGGACATTCCCGAGGCCAGTTGCAGCACTCGTTCCTGAGTCGCTTCGCTGCGGTCGAGGGTGCCCATCATGTCGCCCTCGTGCATGACCATTACCCGGTCGCTCATGCCGAGCACTTCCGGCAGTTCCGAGGAAATCATGATGACGGCCATGCCTTCGCTGGCGAGGTAGGAAATAAGGCGGTAAATCTCGGCCTTGGCGCCGACATCGATACCGCGGGTCGGTTCGTCGAGACCCGGCCGTACTGCGCGAATTCATCGAGCTGACCGGTTCCTGCCTGACCCAGAGCCGCGTGCTCGGCGTGCTCAACGAAACCCTCGCCGATGACGCCGTGATCGTCGCCGCCGCCGGCAGCCTGCCCGGTGACTTGCAGCGCAGCTGGCGCAGCAAGGGCGTGAACACCTATCACGTCGAGTACGGTTATTCGTGCATGGGTTACGAAGTCAACGCCGCCTTGGGCGTGAAACTCGCCGAGCCTGGGCGTGAGGTCTATGCGCTGGTCGGCGACGGCTCTTACATGATGCTGCACTCGGAGCTGGCGACGTCGATTCAGGAGCGCCGCAAGATCAACGTGGTGCTGCTCGACAACATGACCTTCGGGTGCATCAACAACTTGCAGATGGGCAACGGCATGGACAGCTTCGGCACAGAGTTCCGCTTTCGCAACCCGGACACCGGCAAGCTCGATGGCGGCTTTGTGCCGGTGGATTTCGCCATGAGCGCGGCGGCCTATGGTTGCAAGACATACAAAGTGAACACCGCTGAAGAGCTGAAAGCCGCGCTGGCGGATGCGAGCTTGCAGACCGTGTCGACGCTGATCGACATCAAGGTCCTGCCCAAAACCATGATTCACGGCTACCTGTCGTGGTGGCGGGTCGGCGTGGCGCAAGCCTCCACCAGCGCCCGCACCAACGCGGTGGCCAAGACCCTGAATGAACGACTGGCCAAGGCCCGTCAGTACTGATTGCCCTGAATCGAACAATAAGGAGTCCTTACATGTCATTAAAGTTAGGCGTCATCGGCACCGGGGCCATCGGCCAGGATCACATTCGTCGTTGCAGCCAGACCTTGCTCAACAGCCAGGTGGTCGCCGTCACCGACATCAATTTGCAGCAAGCTGCCAAGGTCGTGTCCGATCTGAAACTGACCGCCGAGGTCTACCCCGACGGCCACGCGCTGATCAACGCGCCGGACGTCGAAGCGATCCTCGTCACCTCCTGGGGCCCGAGCCACGAAGCGTTTGTGCTGGCAGCGATTGCGGCGGGTAAACCGGTGTTCTGCGAGAAGCCCCTGGCCGTCACCGCTGAAGGCTGTCGCAACATCGTCGAGGCCGAAGTGGCACRCGGCAAACGCCTGGTGCAAGTCGGTTTCATGCGCCCGTATGACGAAGGCTATCGCGCACTCAAAGCGGTAATCGGCAGCGGTCAGATCGGCGAACCGCTGATGCTCCATTGCGCGCACCGCAACCCGACCGTGGGTGAAAACTACAAGACCGACATGGCCATCACCGACACTCTGATCCACGAACTCGACGTGCTGCGCTGGTTGCTCGATGACGATTACGTCTCGGTGCAGGTCGTATTTCCACGCAAGTCCAGCAA
>NZ_JBFULH010000658.1:0-2165 GCF_056400445.1 Pseudomonas sp. P5_B2
CCCTTGAAGTCGCATCGAAGGGGCAGAAAAGAACAGCGAAAAGGACATGGCACGGACTCCTTGATCAAATAGGAAACCATGTTCGCGGGTCAGTGCCATTCAGTCTGGAAGGTTTGAGCAGCGCTTGCGGTAATCTGCCGGTGTGAGCTGGTAGGCGCGGCGAAACCAGCGCCCCATGTGGCTCTGATCGGCGAACCCCAGAGCGCTGGCCACCTGTGCCGGCGACTCTCCCCGCGCCAGCAACTGCCGTGCCTTTGCCAGTCGCAGCTGAATCAAATAAGCATGAGGCGCCAACCCAAAGGCTGCCTTGAAGGCCCGCGTCAGACGAAAGCGATCAACACCACAGGCTTGGGCCAGATTATCCAGCCCGATGTCCTCGTAGGCATGGCTGTGCAGATAGTCGCGCGCGACCTGGGCTACCAATGGCAGGCGCGGATCAAAGGTCTGACGCTTGCGCCAATCAAGGTGACGAGTGAGCGAACCCAACAAGGTGTCGATGGCACTCTGGCGCACGATGCGCAGGTCACGCTCATGGAGCGCGTGAAAGGCTAGATTAATGGCGGTGGCCAGACCCGGATCCTGGCTCAGGGTGTCGGCAAAACCCGGCTGACTGTTGGTCGGCGCGTGCTCAAACAACGTGGCCAACTCCCGCTCTAGCCAGTGCGGATCGAGGTAGAGCATGGAATAGGTAAATCCCTCCTCGGTCGGCGCATGCCCATCGTGAATCTCTCCCGGCTCCAGCATGAATACCTTGCCTGGCGTACTGAGGTGGCGAACACGTCGGCAATTGAACTGCTGCACGCCCTGCTCGGTGACCCCCACCAGAAAACTGTCATGCCAGTGCGGATCGTAAGCATGCCCCTGAAAATGGGCACGAATTGACTCAATCCCGGTATCGGCATCCTGGGACAACTCAATCCAGTTGCGTTTATCCACGGGTGGCTCCAGAGGTCATGGTTCAACTTTGAACGGTGCGGACGACTAAATTACCGTGCTTTGGAAAATGACGTTTAGAAGATTTGTGCAGGAGCACTCCTTCGTGAAGCTCAAACATCGGGCGGTTTGCGCCGAGTGGTCGCCTTCGACAGGTTAAGCGGCACAGCGGCGTGGATCAGCGCCTTCAACGCTCGCTCGCCACTGAAATGTCGCCGACTGACGGCACCCACCTCAGGCTCGCACCACGGACAGCGTTTCCTCTGTTCGCGGCTTAATGCCAAAATACAACGCACAGGTCACCCGTCCAGCCTTTGCCGCGTAATGCAGTGCAACGAGAATTCGATATGAACGCCCATTTTCAGATTAGTGATGCCCCTGAATCCCACGTCTCTCATCTACAGCCGGCGGTAACAGCATGATTGAGGTCACTGAGGTTTCCATTGCGCAACTGCGTGCTGCGCTCGAATCCGGCCAGACTACGGCGGTCGAGTTGGTGCAGGCTTATCTCGCCAGGATCGATGCCTACGACGGTGCCGACACCCCTACCGCGCTGAACGCGGTGGTGGTTCGCAGCCCCGATGCGCTCAGCGAAGCGCAAGCTTCCGATGCCCGCCGGGCCAAAGGCGAGACGCTGGGGCCGCTCGATGGCATCCCTTACACCGCCAAGGACAGTTATCTGGTGAAGGGGCTGACCGCCGCGTCGGGCAGCCCCGCCTTTGCCAACCTGATTGCCTATCGTGATGCGTTCACCATCGAACGCCTGCGCGACGCCGGCGCCATCTGCCTGGGCAAGACCAACATGCCGCCCATGGCCAACGGCGGCATGCAGCGCGGGGTGTATGGCCGCGCCGAGAGCCCGTACAACGCTGACTACCTCACCGCGCCATTCGCCTCGGGTTCCTCAAACGGTGCCGGYACGGCAACCGCCGCCAGTTTCGCCGCATTCGGCCTGGCGGAAGAAACCTGGTCGAGTGGACGCGGTCCCGCCTCGAACAATGGTTTGTGTGCCTATACGCCATCGCGCGGGGTGATTTCGGTGCGTGGTAACTGGCCGTTGACCCCGACCATGGACGTGGTCGTGCCGTTTGCCAGGACCATGGCGGACCTGCTTGAAGTGCTCGACGTGGTGGTGGCCGAAGACCCGGACACACGGGGCGATCTGTGGCGAATGCAACCCTGGGTGCCGATTCCAAGTGTCACTTCAGTGCGCCCTGCCTCCTATCATGAAC
>NZ_JBFULH010000659.1:0-2165 GCF_056400445.1 Pseudomonas sp. P5_B2
GGTTAACGCCGGGGACAGCGGTAGGTGGGGACGTCGTTTCAGCCGCCAATGCGAAAAACGAGCCCATCGCCAGCAGACACGCAAAAGAGAGTGAAGTTATTTTGTTCATCATCTGAGTCTTCCTGAGAGGGTTATAAAACGTTGGAAAATCAGGATGAGGCAAAGGTGCTGACTTGCTGACGAGCGGCAGCTCGCCTCTACAGGATAGTTGTGTGCATGCCCATGCATAAAAAAACGCCGCTCATCTCGCGATGGGCGGCGTTTTTCATTGCGTTGCAGCGTTAGGCTTGAACGACCGGAATRTTGGCGTTCGCAGCRRCTTCACGGAACTCGGCGATCTGGTCGAAGGACAGGTAGCGGTAGACATCGGCCGCCATGCTGTCGATCTTGCCAGCGTATTCCATGTACTCCTCGACGGTCGGCAGGCGACCCAGGATGGAAGCMACAGACGCCAGCTCGGCCGAGGCCAGGTAGACGTTCGCGCCGTCACCCAGACGGTTCGGGAAGTTACGGGTCGACGTCGACACCACGGTCGAGTTCGGTTCTACACGTGCCTGGTTACCCATGCACAGCGAGCAGCCCGGCATTTCCATGCGTGCGCCGGCCTTGTTATAGATGCCGTAGTAGCCTTCTTCGGTCAGCTGGTGAGCGTCCATTTTGGTCGGCGGCGACAGCCACAGACGGGTTGGCAGCTGACCGTCGACCTGTTCCAGCAACTTGCCGGCGGCGCGGAAGTGACCGATGTTGGTCATGCACGAACCGATGAACACTTCGTCGATTTTCTGACCTTCAGCGGTCGACAGCAGACGGGCGTCGTCCGGGTCGTTCGGTGCGCAGAGAATCGGTTGGGTGATTTCTGCCAGGTCAATCTCGATGGTTTCGGCGTATTCGGCGTCAGCATCGGCCACCAGCAACTCAGGGTTGGCCAGCCAGGCTTCCATCGCTTGGGCACGACGTTCCAGGGTACGCGCATCGCCGTAGCCTTCGCCGATCATCCAGCGCAGCAGGGTGATGTTGGAGGTCAGGTATTCGGCAATGGCCTTTTCCGGGAGTTTGATGGTGCAACCGGCAGCCGAACGTTCGGCCGAGGCGTCGGACAGTTCAAACGCTTGCTCGACGGTCAGGTTGTCCAGGCCTTCKATTTCCAGGATACGGCCGGAGAAGGCGTTGATCTTGCCTTTCTTCTCCACGGTCAACAGACCGGCCTTGATGGCGAAGTAAGGAATCGAATGCACCAGGTCACGCAGAGTGATGCCCGGTTGCATCTTGCCTTTGAAGCGCACCAGGATCGATTCCGGCATGTCCAGCGGCATGACGCCGGTGGCGGCCGCGAAGGCGATCAAACCGGAACCGGCCGGGAACGAAATACCGATCGGGAAACGGGTGTGCGAGTCACCACCGGTGCCGACGGTGTCCGGCAGCAGCATGCGGTTCAGCCAGCTGTGGATGATGCCGTCGCCCGGCTTGAGCGAAACGCCGCCACGGTTGCGCATGAAATCCGGCAGGGTGTGGTGAGTGGTCACGTCCACTGGCTTAGGGTAAGCCGCGGTGTGGCAGAAGGACTGCATCACCAGGTCGGTCGAGAAGCCCAGGCACGCCAAGTCTTTCAGTTCATCACGGGTCATCGGACCGGTGGTGTCCTGGGAACCCACGGTGGTCATTTTCGGTTCGCAGTAGGTGCCTGGACGCACACCGGCTACGCCGCACGCTTTACCGACCATTTTCTGCGCCAGGGTGAAACCCTTGGTGCTTTCAGCCGGCGCTTCAGGCTTGTTGAACAGATCCGAAGGCGCCAGACCCAACTCGGCACGCGCCTTCTCGGTCAGGCCACGGCCGATGATCAGCGGAATACGGCCGCCAGCACGAACTTCGTCCAACAGCACCGGCGTCTTCATTTCGAAAGTGGTGATGACTTCGTCGGTACCGTGCTTGCAGACTTTGCCAGCATGCGGGTACAGGTCGATCAGGTCGCCCATGTGCATGTTGGACACATCGAATTCGATTGGCAGGGCGCCGGCATCTTCCATGGTGTTGTAGAAGATTGGAGCAATTTTGTTACCGAAGCAGAAACCGCCAGCGCGCTTGTTCGGCACGTAAGGCACGTCGTCGCCGAAGAACCACAGCACCGAGTTGGTGGCGGATTTACGCGACGAACCGGTACCGAC
>NZ_JBFULH010000660.1:0-2145 GCF_056400445.1 Pseudomonas sp. P5_B2
AGATGCTGACTGACAAACCGCATTCGCGGGCAAGCCCGCTCCCACACTTTGATCGGTGGCAGCAGATTAATTCTTGTAATCGGTGTCACTGCGCTCCAACTGCCGAATCAGCGCGCTCCAGTGCCGCGCAACGCCCGGCCCGTCGCCGCTTTTGAATACCTCGGCCTGTTTCTCGACCTTGGCCACCACCTCGGCGGGCGGGAAGATCAACTCGAGATTGCCAGCGGCTTGCGCGGCGATCTGAATAGTGCAGGCCCGCTCTAGCACGTGCAGTTGCTGGAACGCATGTTCAACGCTGATGCCAGCAGTGAGCAAGCCGTGGTTGCGCAGAATGAGCACACTCTTGTTGCCCAGATCCTCCACCAGACGTTCGCGCTCGTCGAGGTCCAGTGCCACCCCTTCGTAACCGTGATAGGCCACCCGCCCGGAAAAACCGATGGCATGCTGGGAAATCGGCAACAAGCCGTTGCGCTGAGCCGACACCGCGATGCCGTCGCGCGTATGGGTATGCAGCACCGCTTGCAGGTCGGGACGCGCCGCGTGGATCGCACTGTGGATCACGTAACCGGCCGGGTTGATACCCAGCCCCGTCGGGTCGTCGACGATGGTGCCATCAATGTCGACCTTGACCAGGTTGGAAGCGCTGATTTCGTCAAACAGCAGCCCGAAGGCATTGATCAGGAAATGCTCTTCCGGCCCCGGCACCCGAGCGGAAAAATGCGTGTAGATGTGGTCCGTCCACTTGAACAGGGCCGCCAACCGATAAGCCGCGGCCAGTTTTACACGCACTTCCCATTCTTCGGGGCTGACGCGCTGGCGAACATTTTTCGAGATGCTGGATAACGGACTGACGCTGCTCATGGCAAAACTTCCTGGATGGCCTTAAGGATTCCAGCAAGCCTATGGGAAGGCAAAAAATAATAAAAAGCACATTTTAATCTAAGCTAATTATTATTATTTTTTATGATAGCAGCGCTCTCCCGCCTCACGCCGCGCTCTTGATCTTCTGCAGCGATGCAGCAACCAGTTTGCCAAAGGTATCCACTGGTCCTTGCAGGTTGCCGAGAAAATGCGGATAGATCAGCCAAAG
Organism: Pseudomonas sp. P5_B2; assembly: GCF_056400445.1. NCBI lineage: Bacteria > Pseudomonadati > Pseudomonadota > Gammaproteobacteria > Pseudomonadales > Pseudomonadaceae > Pseudomonas > Pseudomonas sp. P5_B2. Next base: position 1,091 of record NZ_JBFULH010000660.1, read on the forward strand.
GTCCATCACCGGTTTGAAATCCTTCAGCGGCATCACCGCCAACTGATCGAAATGAGCGCTGCGCTCCAGCAACGGACGCGGCACCAATCCAAGCCCCTGACCATCGGCCACCAGGCCCAGTTGCAACTCGGTGCCGAAGGTTTCCAGATTGACCCTCAGGGCCAGGCCCTGGTCCGACAGGGTTCGCTGCAACCCGGCACGGAAGCCGCAACCATCGGGATTGAGAATCCAGCCATTCTGATAAACATCAGCCAGCTTGCACGGACGCTTAGGCAGCTGGGCCTTGGCGCACACCACCACCAACTCCACCTTGCCGATCGATTCGCCGACAACGTTGTCCGGAAAAACCTTCCCAGCCGGGAACAATGCAGCTGCCGCGTCCAACTCTCCGCGCTCGATCTTGCCGACCAATTGACTGCCCCAGCCCGTGGCCACTTGAGCCCGCAGTTCGGGGTACTCGATGCGCAGGTGCTTGAGTGCGTCGAGCAACACCACGTCGCCGATGGTTTGCGGAACACCCAGACGCAACAGCCCGGTGGGTGGCGCATCGGTGGCAACCAGTTCTCGCAGCGCATCCATTTCCCGCTGGATCACCCGGCACTGTTCATACACCCGCGTGCCGATCAGGGTGGGCTTGAGCGGTTTGGTATTACGGTCGAATAACTCCACGCCCAAGGCCTGCTCAAAGTTCTGCACGCGCCGCGTGATGGCCGGTTGGGTCAGTTGCAGCGACTCGGCGGCATGGCTGATGGATTGGCAACGAATCACTTCGACAAAGGCGTCGATATCATCAATTTTCATTTGGCCCGCACATAGAAAACAGTCAATAAGATGTCTGAAAAGCATAGTTCTATTGTTGGGATCTGGATAGCCCGGCCCGCGCCAGCCGACCATTCAATAGCGTCTGGCGCTATGCCAACGGGTTATAAATTCCTTTCAGCTATATCCTAATCATTAAACAATCGCATATTGATCTAGATCATTATGTTTAAATCAAAGTATCAAATTTCACAACGAACGATGGAATCGCCATGACCCAGGCCCAACACCCGGAG
>NZ_JBFULH010000661.1:0-2143 GCF_056400445.1 Pseudomonas sp. P5_B2
TGGCTCGGCCCGCTCATGGCCACGCCCGAGCAGGAGCTGACCGACACGGTCGAATACGACATCTACATTCCGTCGGGTCTGGCTTGGTACAAAAGCAACGGCCACCGCCGGGCGGGCACGGTCAACATCCATGTGCACTGGCGTGACGCTGAATTGGGTGGGGCATGGAACACCATTCTGCACACGATCACCGAGAGTACCGAAGACGGCATCGGTTTCACCTTCTCGTTGACGCTGCCTTACCGGATGCGGCCACAGTTTCGCCTTCGCCGAGGTGAGCCCCAGACGGGCGGGACCACGCGTGACACTGCTTACTGGTACGGGCTTCGCTCAAGGCTCGCGACTCCGACGTCCTATGAGGGCGTCACGATCTTCGTGGCGGATATCCGGACGGGCGATCGCTTGGGCGCACAGTCGGACCGGCGCGTCAGCATGGTGGCTGAGCGGCTGTATGACGGCGGGACGCCGCGGTCAATCAGCCATGCAGCGCTTCTCGTGGTCGACAGCCTGGGCATTGACCGCAGCGAAATCGATGTGGATCAGCTCAATGAGTTGGAGGCGAGCTACTGGACGCCGCGCGGTGAGACGTTCGACTTTTCCTTTACCGAGCAATCAACGGTGCGCGAAGTCCTGCAAAAGATTTTTGCCGCCGGCATGAGTCACCTGACACTGACGGACGGACTGATCAGTTCGATCCGCGAGGGCGTGCAGTCGTTCCGGGGCACGATCACCAACCACGAAATGAACACCGAGCTCAACGCCAGCTTCACGGCGCCCAGCCCGGATGACTTCGACGGCGTCGACGTGAAGTATCTCGATCCGCAGACCTGGTCCATTGAGACGGTTGAGTGCCGGATGCCTGGAAGCCTCGGGCTGAAAGTGGAAACACTGGACCTCGACGGTGTGCTGGATCGTAACCGCGCCTGGCGCATTGGCATGCGCAAGTTACGCAAGCACCTCAACCAGCGATGGGCTTACTCGGGCAACACGGACTTGGAAGCGCTGTGCTATGAGCGTCTGGATCATATCGTGCTGGCTGATGATATCCCGGGCACCAGCCAATCAGCGTTGATCGTCGATGCGCAGGTGGTGGGCGCGGTGGTCGTGCTTGAGGTGACCGAGCCGCTGGACTGGAACGTGGAAAATCCCCGCATCCTGATTCGCCGGCACGATGGCTCGGCCACACCACTGATCGCACCGACTCAACTGTCGGACTACACGATGAGCATCCAGGCCGACGCCCTGGACTTTGACCTGATCACAGACCTGTCGATCGAGCCGGCGCGCTTGCTGTTCGCCGCCTCCACGCAAGTGGGCTACAGCGCTATGCTCAGCGAGATCGCTCCCGATAGCGACGGAACCTGCAGCTTCACAGCGATCGAGTATCGCGACGAATACTACGCCGATGACAACGGCCTCGCGCCCAATTAAGGACTGCTGATGATTGCCTATCCGGAGGGATTGCCCCTGCCGCTGCGGGACGGTTACGGCTTCGAGCCGGTCAGCCCGTTGCTGCGGTCACAAAAAATGAGTGGGCGCGCTGTGCAGCGGCGCTTGTACAAAAGTGTTCCCACCGAAGCGTCGGTTTCCTGGCTGCTCAGCGACGAGCAGACGCAGCTGTTCGAGGGGTGGTTCGAACACGTCCTGATCTCGGGGGTTATGTGGTTTGAGGTCCGCCTGAAAACGCCACTCGGGCTGGAAACCTACGAGGCCCGGTTCAAGGATATCTACTCGGGGCCGACGCTGGTCGGCGTGAGTCATTGGCGATTCACCGCGGTGCTCGAGCTGTTCCAGCGGCCCGTTGTGGATGCCGAGTGGGTGCTGATCGCGCCTGAATACATCCTCATGTCCAGCATCTTCGACCGGGCAATGAATCAGGAGTGGCCTCGCCGCCTCGACGAATAACGCCCAGTGATGGCCCGCCCGGTCCTCACGACCACCTGACACCACCACCGGTATACTGCCGGCCTTTCCCGTTTTCAGGTTTGGTCGTCATGGTTAATCGCCGGCAATTACTAAAAATCAGCGCCCTCGGTACCGCTTCCTTCGCGGCGCCGCTGGCGTACTCTGCGAGCAACATAACCATGGCCTACAACACCGGCAACGCGATTGGCTCTACTTCCCCAAAAGACTTGTCCGATAA
>NZ_JBFULH010000662.1:0-2141 GCF_056400445.1 Pseudomonas sp. P5_B2
GTAAATGGCTGCGACCACACCAGAGGGACGGCATTCAAAATTGATAGAACCATTGCCGCGCCCGGGCAGTGAGTCGGTTTTAGCCTTGCTGCCCGGCTTCAATGATCTAAGCGTGGCATCGGTGACGATTTTTCCGGTGTTATCAGCCATCTGGTAGCCTCGTTTTCAGGGCCACTTCAGGGGCCACTTCTATTGAAAACTCATGATAGCCAGTGAAGTCATCCGGAACAATGAAAATAGCCAAGAGGCCAGTAGTCATTGGCTTACAGCCAGATTTTTGCTGTCACCTGCAACCTCCGGAAATAAGCAAAGCAACTCCCTTGTAATCAGTAGGTCCCGGGTTCGACTCCTGGTGCCGGCACCATACAAATAAAGGCTTGCAGCGATGCAGGCCTTTTTTGTTTCTCCCTCGGGCTAGCACCGAGCTAGCGATAAACAAAAAAACTTCTTCTTTTCACCCCCCCCCCAAAAACACACCGACTCATTGAGCAGGCTTGCACTAATACTGCCGCCCTATTTCAGCTCTTGGGTGAGGCGTCCGTGTGCCGTTTTGCATCTGCGGCAGCAATTCCATTTCTGCTACTGGGTAGGTGACCTGTCATCCACATCGGATTTGACCAACTCACTGTGTAGTCATAACCGGAAGAGTCCACCCACACAGCACCCCAGCAATTATTGGCCATCACCACAAAGAGAGGAATTTTATGAAAAAGAAAGAAAAAGTCAGTGGATATCGGTGATCATGATCGCTGGGCTGTTAGTCAACATCGGTGGCGCATTGCACATAACCGGCTCACTGCGAACTTATTCCATAGGTTTAAACATTGAAAAATAAACTAGAGCTCAAGGCGAGCCATTTTCTGCTGGGCGCATGCATTCTTTCTTTTTTGACTTTTTGGTTCGCCCGATACATCGACACCAGCAGTTTTGATCTCGTCCAACACTTTCTTCTGGTCGATGAATTAACGAAGCATGCTGGAGTTCGAACCGGGGCCTTTGAGCGCATCGGCCCAATGGCAGTCTATCCGGCGGCGGCACATTGGATGGCGACAATTATTGGGTGGATCGGCGGATCGGGGCTTGTGGGGATCACGATTGTCACTATCGCATCAGTCTATCTCTGCTACGTGCTGATCATTTGTCTCATCGGGGCCAGTTCGCCGGCGCGCGTATTGCTGTTAGCGCTCGCTTTCCTGCTGCTGAGGTTCACCCGCTCTCAAATAGGCTGGGAAGTTGTCGCCAACTTCTTCTACCCTCAACTCGTCGCTGATGTGATGTATTTCGGCATTCTCCTCTGGGTCTCAAAGAATCGAGAAAATTGGAAACAAACTATCTCCTTCCTACTGGCCGGCCTGATCACGATGTGGATTCAGCCGTTAGTCGCGGTTCATATTCTCGCCGCAGGCTGCGCCTTGATGGCATTCCAGTTGTGGAATCGCTGGAGCGAAAAAGCGTTTCCGCGCGTTAGGAATGCTGCCAATCTCGCGGCGCTAGTCGTTGGGTCTGCCGTGATTGTTTTGGCTAATCCGGCATTCAAACTCATGCGAGAGATTTCAGCCAATGATGGCTATTTGAGGTTTGGGTACAGTTCGACTTTGCTGGTTACTCTCATATGCGCGGCAATAGGCTTTTGGAACTTGCGGCGATACTGGTGCGGCAAGGCTGAATATGTCGATGCGATTCTAGGTTCCGCCGTAGTGGCAGCAGTCGGGCTGACCGTCCTCCAATTTGCCCTACTAAAGCTGCATGGTGATGGCTCGGCGTACGCGGTCAAGAAGCACATGTTTATCGTCTTGACACTTGGCATGATGAACACCGTTCGTGTCATCGCATCCTACTTTCCGATCAGCAAGAAAACCCTGACGCCGGGTGTAGCCGCACCTATTCTAGCGGGATTCGCTTCGATCTTTGTGCTTAAGGGATACGATACACCGGTCGCGCCGATCGTTAATGCATTGGCATATGCGAACCATGCTGCTGAATATCAATTGGCTGATTTCACCCCTGGTAACACGGTATCCAATGACAGCACGCTACCGCTGGTGGGGAATGTGATGATTTCGCTGACAGCGTTTCAACATTCTTTTGATGCCCGTGCAATATCATGGCAAAACGGAGCGGCGATTACGGAAGGGGCGAAG
>NZ_JBFULH010000663.1:0-2139 GCF_056400445.1 Pseudomonas sp. P5_B2
TGTAATGTTTGCCAGGCACCGAGCTCCGGAGCCGGACTTCACGACCAGGGAAATCAATCTGTCGTTCACCAAAGAACTGCCCGCTGATACGTACGAATTGACACCCGAATCCAACGAAATCAGATTGTCATTTGCTGATCACAGCAATCCATTAAAACCGGTCATTTATACGCAAGTGAGCGGGACTGCGGATCTTGAATTTGATGATATCGCTCACGTTTTCAAGGGGACACTGAAAAACGTCATCGTGGAAAACAACGATGACGACAATAAAAAAACGTTAACCATTAACGTTGAGTTCATTGCGAAAACGAATTTTTCGCATAGCAGTTACGCTTATGGCACCGCTCGCGCCGCTTGACAGATACACGACCTACCGCATTAAAAAAGGAAGCCTGGGCTTCCTTTTTTAATTCAATGCTGAACAGTTTATACTTTAGAAACCGTATCGAACGCCAACGTTTGCTCCGATAGGCTGTTCGATATTGTTACCTTTGCTGTAATCCATATCGATATGCATTTGAAGACTGTCCGTGAGTGCGACTACCACACCCAAAGTCAGTCCAACTCGTGATCCGGACAGGTCATTGTTGAACACATTGTTATTAACGCTCACCTCATTATTTTTGGCGAACTCGTGTGCCAGCGCTGAACGGACGTAAGGCTGCACTTGCATGTTGTTTTCCAGATTGAAATTGCGTCCGACAGTCATCCCCATTTCCCCCAGTAATGAACGTGTACGATCACCGTCAGCTTGAAGGTCATTGTCCAGGGAAAACGTTTTGCCCTGGATACTCACAGCAGACCATTTAGTGTACGGTTCGATAAAATATCCGTCGCCGAGCTTTACGTTTCGACCAAATTCGACGGAGCCGCCCAATCCGGTATTATCATAGTCACCTTTGACTCTGTCTCCATCGCTAAGCCCAACCTTGGCCTTATTACGAAATCGGTTTACCTTCGCTACGCCGTCAAAGTAATAACCGCTTTGCGCGTCAATCCAGGTAGCGTAAGTGCCAAGATAGTTGCTGGTGACCGTGCCCGACGTTCCGCCATCGAGATTGAGGTCAGACTCGCTATGCCCAGCCATCAATCCCACCAGCCATTGACCGTCACCGATCGGTAGCGGCGCGTCGGCACCCAACGTGAAGCCATGCTGGGTTTGTTGATACCCGACGCCTGAACCATCCGCCACATTGTATTTGTTGCCATAAGTGCGCCCCCAGGCACCAGCCTCACCACCATTGAAACGCAGCTCCCCCATGCGCGAACGCAACGATGTGAGTTCGCCATACCAAACGGTCGGCGCAGTGTTGAACAAGGCCAATACCGAGCGCGTGCCCGGGCTGACCGTGCGGGTAGCAGGATCGAGAATCCAGTCGTTAGCACTTTTTACCAGGTCGTAGGAATAGGTTCCGAAATCCACTGCGCGGTCCATATAAAACTGCGCATCGCCCCCCGTAGTCCGCACTACCCGGACCGGTTCGCCGGCAGCGGGATCCACGCCGCTGCTGCTGATCAATAGTTCATGTCGACCGCTGGCAGAGCCCGTGATGTTAAGCAAATCGGTCTGGCCCGTAGCGAAATCCGTACCCAGTTCGAATCGACCGCTACCCGATAGCTCCTGCACATTCAGTTGATAAAACGCGTTGTCAGCACCGAAACGTACCGTACCGCCATTCAAGATCAGTTTATCGATCTGACTATCATCTACCAGCACCCAGCGCGAGTTGTCATTAATGGTCGCGCTGGAAACATTTTCCAATCGACCGGTCAATACCGAATCCTTCTGCAAAGTCAGATCCAGAGTACTGCCGGCTTCATTGACGATGTTGCCGGTCATCGTACTGCCATTGACAGTCATCGAAGTGCTAGCGCCACCCCGTACATCCAGTAGCGTGTCGTTGCCGGCCAACAGATGAGCATTATTCAAGTCAATGCGGGCTGTCGAGGTTCCAGCGTTGGCAAAGTCAACGAGGATCGCCGCGCCGGTTTGTCCCTGAACGGTGGTGTTGTCCAGCGAAAGATAGACCGGTTGTATCGAGGTCGTGTCGAGATCAATCTTTATGCCATTTTGCCCGCCAACAATGCTGCTGTTGGTAGCGTGGGCTTCAGCACTACGCAATCTCAGCCCATAGC
>NZ_JBFULH010000664.1:0-2138 GCF_056400445.1 Pseudomonas sp. P5_B2
GACTGAAGCAATGTCCATGGTGGCGTTCTGCCCACTTAGAGAGGAGTATGCTGACTTCGTGAGAAAGATTTTGCAATTGGTCAGCATGTCGGGCACATAGATTTTGGGCTTACTGCTGGCGTGCGCTACGTTGATATGGCGACCAGATCCTACCTGCTAAAGAAAGCCGCATTGGCGGGATGCATGCCAAGTCGTTCAGCTATCACTTACTCCCAGCTTGAAGCGGAGCAACTGCAGGAAAAGCTCTTACCGCTGCGGCTGGATGAATACGAGACAGTCAGTGACTCGCAGTTCGAGCCGAGCTTGGATTTTGCCCTCATATTTCGGGACTGCTGCCTGTACTTCTTGATTTATTCAGTCTCTGGACGATTCAGGATTCAAGTATCTCGAAAAGCGCTGAAACCTGTACCTGATCTGAAAAAGTTTTAGTCGCTACCTTCAAGTTTGACGTGCAAAAGGAAGTCATCAACCTAGAGGTCACACGAGAGCGCATTCACGCTACGCCACGCTGCACGCCATAGCCCGAGCGATGAAAGCCTTGGAGGTAGGTACGGGTGGCTGATACATTGTGAGGTCCTGTCGCTGACTTGGTAGGAGCGGAGTCATTCGGGATGATCAAATGTTTGTTCACCCCGAGAGGAGGGACATTGATTGAGTGACATAGCCGGAAGGTTACGTTGCGGGTATCCGTGCTGATAGTGTGGATACCTGCGTGATATTGAGCTTAGGCGGCCGATAGCTAGGGGCGAGTGACTACTGCGTAATTGCATCGAATTGACCACCCTTTTGCATTCGACCTGACCAGGCATTTGCATTCGWTYTGATMAMCGATTGCATYGGATTTGACCAGTACACTTTGTCACCATGATCGGCACAGAACGGCTGATTCTGTTGAAAAAGTAGCTCCCCCGTTTGGCCTGCGGCAAAATTGCTTCATTGGTCGGCGGGGGATCACGCAGCATGATGTGACAGCTATCGAGTGGGCAGGAGCGACTGTTTTGCTCCTTCAACCTTTAAGATCACATCCCAGCCAATCACCTTCTGCGCAGCATTGATCAGTGCCTCGATCTGAGCGACTTGCGCCATTACTTCGCCGATTTTTCCAGCCCGATTGGGCGTCCGTCGATTGACCCTGAGCTGATGATCCGCATGCTGATCGTAGGCCATTGCTACGGTATTCGCTCCGAGCGGCGGCTGTGCTAAGAGATCCATATGAACCTGGCGTATCGCTGGTTCTGCCGGTTAAGCCTTGAAGATGAAGTCCCCAGTCACTCGACCAAAAATAGACACGGCCGTTTTCGGGACAGCGATCTGTTTCGCTGGCTGTTCAATGAAGTGCTGCGTCATTGCATGGACGCCGGCCTGGTCAAGGGCGAAGGCTTTGCCGTGGACGCCAGCATCATCAAAGCAGATGCCAGCGTGCTGCTGGAGCGTATCAAGGCCGAACATGCGAGTGTAGGGTCGTAAGACAGTGGTTTGATGGGTATGCATAAGTGCCTGCTTCCAACATCAAGGAAGCAGGCATATCTGCCTGGAGAGGAAACGCTCGTCAGTTGAGCAGTCCGGTCAACAGCTTGGTAACGCCTTCTTTGCTCTTCAGATCAGTGAGGTTCACGCCTTTGAGTTTCTCACCGACTTTTCTGAAGTCTTTGAATGTGCGCTTCAGCAGCTCGGTTTCATCCAGCCCATGGCCGCTTTCCAGCATGTACTTGACGGCGGCCAGCATCGCGAAGGTGATGACAACGGCAATGACTGCTGCTGCCACATCAACGACACCGGTAGGCGGCAAAAACGACTTGGCCCACAAGAATGCGGTGGTACCGATACTTTCGCCGGCAAACGTCGGCAGTAACGTGAGCGCCGAGCTCTTGCTCAAGACACTGCCCGTATACAGGTAATGCAGGGAGGAAATAGCAACAACCTGGGTAGCGGTGATGTACACGGCGCTACCAGGGATAAAGGCTTCTCCAGCCACTGAGACTAACGCCGCCGCAATAATGCCCAAGGCATATTTGTTCTTGTCCCGAAGGTGCCGGGCCATCAGCAGCGCCTTTTTTTCCTGCGCTAAAAAATCGAACATGACCTCCCGGATTTCTTCGATGCCGCGAAGCACCATCGGAGCGTCTTTGCGCATCTTG
>NZ_JBFULH010000665.1:0-2137 GCF_056400445.1 Pseudomonas sp. P5_B2
ACGGTGCTGGCTGAAAGAGAGGGCGTTCATAACGTTTGCTGCCTCATCGCTGCTCTGCCGCGTGGGAAAAGTAAGGGTTTTGACTATTAGGCAGGTACTCTGGATTACGAAATAAAAAGCTGTGAATTCACTCTAATTCACAGTCTCTTCATGTCCGAAAGTAGCTGGAACTACGGGAAAAGGCAGGGATTGCTCAGCGGTGCTAAATGGGGACTCCACTTGTGAAAAGAGGGCGTCAAAGTACCAGGGGCTCACTGCATGCATTCCAAAAGGGGTAAATCGTGAAGGAGGGTTAGTAGCTACTGTTAGTATTGACAGCAAAGTGCCGAGAGAGAACGCCCCGAGTGTCAGTTTTCCAGCAAGGGACCACCTCCTGAATCAGGGGGGGGTAATTGCGCAACAGTAGGTGCTGCGGCAGGTAAACCAAACCCGGTTCACCCCCACTAGAAGAGTGTGAGTGAACAATAGAGGACATATTCAGTAGGCATAAGCCGGGGCTACTGTTGGAAAGAGTTGCATGGCCAATGCTGATGCGTCTGTCAGCGCCACGCAGCCGGATAGAGCCCTAGAGACACGACTTCCAGCGGGGAGTAAACAAAAAGTAAATTTTCGTGATGATAGTTTGATTTAAAGGAAACATTTCAATTGTTCCAGGACGCGTCCATCGATAAGGTCCGCGCGACAGAACGGTCCACCACCGACTTCCTGAGCGATACAGCAGCGCAAGAAATCGGTGGTTATTTCAGACTCGCTCCCGCGTCCTATTCGCCGGCATGACTCGACGCTCTGGAGGCTGCCATTTCGGCCATGATGCCGTCCAGGTTGTAGGTTTCAGGTGCTTGCAAGGGTGGGAACTCTTTATACGATGCTAGTTCTTTCATCCACAGCAACTGACCGAGGGGTAGCATATTCCAGTCATAGAGATAGGCTGTGACGGGTGCAGCAAGTGCCCCACCGTAACCCGTGATGGATTTAGGATCGTCCAGCCCGCCAGCAATCTCGAAGGGATCGCGCTTGATATTGTCAACCATGGTCCAAGAGTAGCTTACAGGTCCTTTCATAGCTCCCGTAGGATCGGTTGGCACCATCGTGTAGTACATCTTCCAGTTTTTGTAGCGCACTGCCGAAGGCTTGGCACCGGTGTAATAGAAGAAGGTCTCGCGCGCGGACTTCTCACTCTTACCTGTCAGATAGTCAACTTGATTGACGCCATCGAGTGTGGTTTTGACGATGCCTGGGTACTTGCCACCTTCAATCTGTGTCTTCAGGTCATTCCCCTTCGGACCACCGGCAATTTCAACCAGGGTTGGCACCCAGTCCAGCGATGCAAACAACTGATTCCTGACGGTGCCTGGCTTGATGTGTCCAGGCCAACGAACAACCATCGGTGCACGCATACCGCCTTCCCAGGTTGTCAGCTTGCCACCTTTGAAGGGGGTGACGCCGCCGTCGGGATAGGTGATGACTTCAGCACCGTTGTCGGTGGTAAACACAATAATGGTGTTTTCCAGCTGCCCCATGTCTTCAAGCTTCTTGATGACATACCCGATGTTGTCATCCATTTGCTTCATACCGGCCTCATTGACCCCCCAATCCTTGCCGCCAGGGGTGCCGACCATGCTCAGATACTTCTCTGACAGCACGGTAGTGATGTGCATACGTGCCGGGTTGTACCAGACGAAGAAAGGTTTGTTGGTTTTTTTAGGGTCATTGCGGTCGAGGAAATCGATGAGGTGTGTTGAGATTTCTTCATCGACGGTTTTTGACCGGTCAAGGGTCAATGGGCCTTCATCCTTACACTTCTGATTCTGCTGTGTGCCATCCGAGGATGYGCAAGCAATTACCGGTCGTGGCGGGGTCAGGCAAATACCCGTCCTGGGGTCGACAGCCCCGGGGGCGTCGGGCACTCCGGGCAATGGTTCATTTTTGCAGGGTGGTGCAATGGCTTGTTCAGTAGGCGATTTGTTGATGTCAGGAAAACTCACCCCTTGCATCGCATCCAAGTGATAGAGGTAGCCCCAAAACTCTTGAAAACCGTGGGCAGTTGGCAGTGCTGCGGGGTGGTCTCCCAAGTGGTTCTTGCCGAACTCCCCTGTTGAATAGCCCAAATCGTAGAGGAATTTGGCCAGTGCTGGTG
>NZ_JBFULH010000666.1:0-2131 GCF_056400445.1 Pseudomonas sp. P5_B2
AACCGAATGGGTGCCGACTCTGGGTTACAGAACGGCTCAAGAAGCCCAGCGCGATATCAGTCAATTTTTGATGCATCGGTACAACTGGATTCGACCCCATCAATTCAACGGTGGGCTGGCGCCAGCTCGGGCCGAAGAAAAACTTAACGTCGTGTCCGGGATTAGTTGACCACTACACCTGACTGATGAGTACTTGTACGCCTTAACTACGACGGGCTACTAAACCCGATCACTGATGGGCAGTGACGGGAATCAAGTTACCGACCGGCCCCAAGGCGCACAAGCCGGCGGATTCTGGCGCAGCCGTAGGCAACGGCGCAAGGTGTTGTAGCTTGCAGGACGTAACCTTGAGGAGTTTTAAACAAGCACTGTCGGGTGGTGTTTAAGCATCGGAAATGTTGGCATTCCTTACCAGCTGCCATAGGGAATCCCGAATTTGTCGACGTAGGCTTTGGACTCTTCTGAAAGCGGTCGATGCTTTCCGTTGGACGTGCCCCCGTAGGGACCTTTGGGATGGATTTTGCCTTGGATTCGGGTGACTGCGGTCGCTTTTAAACAGGGCCCACCCAACCACACCTTGGCGATTCCTCCTGGCGCCAGGCCGATAGTCAAAAATTTTCGGTAATCGGTTTTCCATTTTCCTACCGCACCGCAATAAGCGTTTTCAGCCTTGAGCATGGTGTCCCGCGCAGATTCGGGGATCTCGATGTAGACCCAGTAGGTCTGCGGTTCTGCCACGGACTGCCAGCGCACATAGACCAAACGAGACAGGTCAGCCCCCGTTACATATCGCCCCTTTCCTGTTGGATTCTCAAACCACCCCTTTGCATCGCCCTTAAAGACAGCTGGAATACCTTTACTTAGCCCCCGCGGATAGCCAGTCGAAGGGATTCCGCTGCCCGCGCGAAGGAACACGCGCTCATTGATATCAACGACACTAGCCGTTTCAATCCAGACCTCCATATAGTCGGGGTTAAAAAAATCAAGGCTCCACGCGTCGTAAGGTAGTGATCTGCTAACGACAGAGGCACATCCTCCCAAAAGGAGCGCGAGCACCATTGCACAGACCGCTTTAACTAGAGATGAGGACTCAAGGATTGAAAACCCCTCTGGTCGAGGTTTCTGGTGATCGTTCATGGATTACCAGGAGCCATAGGGAATGCCGAACTTGTCGATGTAGGCTTTTGATTCTTCTGAAAGCGGTCGATGTTTTCCGTTGGACGTTCCCCCGTAGGGGCCTTTGGGACTGATCGTGCCTTGGACTCGGGTGACCTCCATCGCCGAGAGACAAGGGCCCTTTACCCATACTTTGGCGATACCTCCAGGGGCCAAGCCCACCACCAGCAGTTCTCGATAATCCGTTATGACCTTGCCGTCGAATGCGCAAAATACGTCCTCGCGGTTACGCATTAGCTGTCTACAGACTCAGTAATCTCGATGTAGGCTTCATAGGTTTGCGGTTCAGCCATTGACTGCCAGCGTACATACACCAAACGGGGTAGATCAGCTCCCCTTACATACCGACCCTTGCCTCCAGGATTTTCTCTCCATCCCGCTGGCTTGCCTCTGAACTCAGACGGTATGCCTTTGCTCAGCGCACGTGGATATCCCATAGCCGGTATGCCGCTGCCCGCACCCCGGAACACATGCTCATTGATATCAACGACATCCGCCGTTTCGATCCAGCCTTCCATATAATCAGGCGTAAAGAAATTCAGGCTCCAAGCGTCGTAGGGTAATGATCTGCGAGGGTCTTTGGCGCATCCGCCCAAAAAGAGCGCAAGCGCTATTGCACAGCCTGCTTTAAACAGAGAGGCGGACTTATGGATTGAAACTCTCTCCGGTCGAAGTTTTTGGTGATTGTTCATGGGTTACCAAGAGTCATAGGGAACGCCGAATTTCTCGATGTAGGCTTTGGACTCCGGCGACAAAGGCAGAGCATAGCGGCCTTCATTTTTTCCCTGTGAGGGGCCTAGTTTATTGACGGTGCCCTCTACTCGAACAATTTCGACCGACTTTAGGCACGGACCGCTCAACCAGACCTTGGCGATACCTCCTGGCGCCAGTCCAATGCCAATGTCGTCGCGATAGTCGGTGATCCACTTACCGTCAGCCCTGCAAAAGGCTCTTT
>NZ_JBFULH010000667.1:0-2123 GCF_056400445.1 Pseudomonas sp. P5_B2
GAGCCACCAACCGCATGAATTGACCTATCTAGAGTTGTTCAACTCGCAGCTTGGACAGCCGTTGCGATTTTCTTTTCCTGCTGTCTGATCGTCATGATGGCTACCGCGGCAATCAGACAAAGCGCACCGCCCGTAAAGAATGCAGGCAGGTAACTCAGGAGCGTCACCCGTGACCAACCGGCCCCAAAAGCGGCGGCGGCCGCACCGATTTGATGACCAGCAAAAATCCACCCGAATACAAGTCCTGCGCGCTCCGCACCAAAACGGGAGGCCGCAAGACGCACGGTTGGAGGAACGGTCGCGATCCAGTCGAGGCCATAAAACACAGCGAACAATGAAAGGCCGTAGATCGAGAAGTCAGTGAAAGGCAGCACGATCAATGACAAACCACGAAGGCTGTAATACCAAAACAGCAGGTGGCGGTTGTCGAAGCGATCGGACAGCCAGCCAGACGCGACGGTACCGACAAGGTCGAATACGCCCATGGCCGCGAGTAAACCAGCGGCCTTCACCTGCGAAATACCAAAGTCACCGCACATTGGGATCAAGTGAACTTGCACCAGGCCGTTGGTTGTCGCGCCACAGATGAAGAATGTTCCGAACAGGATCCAGAACACCTTGGTTTTTGCGGCGTCACGCAGGGCGCCGATTGAGGCGGCGATGATCGATGCGCTGCTTGACGTAGGTACAGTGATCGGATCAGTTCCGACATCTCCGTAGGGCCTTAAGCCCATGTCACTCGGACGATCGCGCATTACCAGCAGCACCGCCAATGCAGCAATTACCAACATGACGCACATCAAACCGAGAGCCCAGCGCCATCCCCATTGGTCGGTGATGCTTGCGAGAATCGGCATAAAGATAAGCTGCCCAGTCGCTGTACTGGCGGTGAGAACGCCAACGACGAGACCTCGACGAGCACTGAACCAGCGCGACGCGACAGTGGCGCTGAGTGTCAACGCTGTCATGCCAGCGCCGATGCCGACTGCGACGCCCCACAAGACTACCAGTTGCCAGACCTTCGTCATGCCGAGCGAAAGCAACAGGCTGACCACAATGATCGTCAATGCAGTGAGGGTGACATGGCGCAAGCCGTATCTGTTCATCAGTGCGGCGGCGAAAGGAGCCATCAGTCCGAAGAGCACGAAACGGATCGAAAGGGCGGAGGAGATCTCCACGGTGTTCCAGCCGAACTCCATCTGCATCGGTACGATAAAGACACCCGGCGCACCTACCGATGCAGCACTGATGAGGGCGGTTAAAAAAGTGACCGCGATCATGGCCCAGCCGTAGTGAATGTTACGGCGGGCGAGAACGCTCGAGAGCCATCCGGAAATCATAGGTACTCCTTTTTTGTGGCACTCATCGCCACTACGATTGCAAGAAAGTGAGAGCTGTCGAACGATGAATTCAACAGCTTTTTAGCGGCTCTCGCCTCGCGTACCGTGCGTTTCAAGCTCCAAGGAATCACTCGTCAGTCTTCATTTCGACAGAGGTATTCAACATCGCTGAACAACAGGAGAACTAGCGGCCTGCCGGCTCCTAGCCTGCGCCCGATACAGCTACGGACGGGACTGGCTGCTTCTTTTCGCAACCGGGTGATTCCGAGCGAAGTGCTTGCCGCAAAAGGCATCGCTCGCGTTACCTCGGTTTGAACTTCTACCCAGCCTAGTCACTGTCAATGGCGAGCTTGTTATTTAAATTATTATCGTCATATGAAGCGATGTATCACATCGCGTTTGGCCAACCAGAAAGCCTCCTCCGTGAGTATTTGGATCTTTTTCGAACCGACCCGACAGGTCGGTTTCTACGGCTGATTTCCTGGGCTGCCGCTACTGTGGGGGGGCTGGATACCAGGTATCTTGCATCCACCAGTAGGAGCTAGCCGAAACCGACTCTATGTGTTTTTCATAGGTAAGAATTGACTGTTTCTGGATGATTTGTGCCAAATTTTGAGGCGGATCTATTCTGGCCTTGTAGGCATACCGAATCATCACTCCACGCGCGGGCGCCGACTTTCACTGTTGTTCACGTGCCTCTGCCAAGCGTCACCGGTCGTTCTCAAGAAACACATTCGTCTATGGGGGGCTGCGAAGATCGAAACCCATGCGTTACTCAGGAGA
>NZ_JBFULH010000668.1:0-2123 GCF_056400445.1 Pseudomonas sp. P5_B2
GACATGTTCCCGCTGGTGCGTCAGGTGCAGATCGCCGTTGACTTCGCCAAAGGCGTTTCCTCGCGTCTGGCCGAAGTTGAATTGCCGAAGTACGAAGACACCGAAACCACCTTCGCCGAACTRCAAGCGCTGCTGACCAAGGTTCTGGCGTACATCGCCGAGATCAAGCCGGAGCAGATCAACGGCAAGGAAGGCATCGAGATCGTTACCCGTCCAGGCACGCCTAAAGAAAAACGCTTCAGTGGCCAGGCTTACCTGCTTAGCTACGGCCTGCCGCAGTTCTTCTTCCACGTCACCACCACTTACGCATTGCTGCGTCACAACGGTGTGGAAGTGGGCAAGCGCGACTACATGGGCGCGTTCTAACCGTCCGGGTGCAAAAAAGCCCCCGCAGCCTTGGGTTGCGGGGGCTTTTTTATGTGAAACATTCCTCAACTACACCTCTGACCTTGTGGGAGCGGGCTTGCTCGCGAAAGCGGTGTGTCAGTCAACGTTAATGTTGAACCTGATAGCCTCTTCGCGAGCAAGCCCGCTCCCACAGGGGATTTGGGTCAGGCCAGGCGTTGGGCTTTTTCTTCTTCACCCAGGCAAGCAGCGGCGGTGAACAGCACGTCAGTAGACGAGTTCAGCGCGGTTTCCGCCGAATCCTGCAACACACCAATGATGAAACCGACCGCTACCACCTGCATGGCAATCTCGCTCGGGATGCCGAACAGGCTGCACGCCAGTGGAATCAATAGCAACGAACCACCCGCCACGCCCGAAGCACCGCAGGCGCATATCGCCGCGACGACGCTGAGCAGAATCGCGGTCGGAATGTCGACGGCGATGCCCAGGGTATGCACTGCCGCCAAGGTGAGCACGGTGATGGTGATCGCCGCGCCGGCCATGTTGATGGTTGCGCCCAGCGGGATCGACACCGAGTAGGTGTCTTCATGCAGGCCCAGACGCTTGCTCAACTCCAGGTTGACCGGAATGTTCGCCGCCGAACTGCGGGTGAAGAACGCGGTAATGCCGCTCTCGCGCAGGCAGGTCAGCACCAGCGGATACGGGTTGCGACGCAGCTTCCAGAACACGATGATCGGGTTCATCACCAGTGCCACGAACAGCATGCAGCCGAGCAGCACCGCCAGCAAATGCGCGTAGCCGATCAAGGCGCCGAAACCGGAGGTGGCGAGAGTCGAGGCCACCAGGCCGAAGATCCCCAGCGGTGCGAAGCGAATCACCAGCCGTACGATCAGCGTCACACCGTTGGAGAGGTCGCCCAGCACTTCACGGGTGGTTTCGCCGGCGTGGCGAATGGCGATGCCCATGCCGATGGCCCAAGCCAGGATGCCGATAAAGTTGGCATTCATCAGCGCGCTCACCGGGTTATCGACCACGCTCAGCAGCAGGCTTTGCAGGACCTCGCTGATGCCACCCGGCGCGGTGACCGCGACGTCTTGGGTGGCGAGTACCAGGCTCGACGGGAACATCATGCTGGCTACCACCGCGACCACCGCCGCGGCAAATGTCCCCAGCAAATATAAAAACAGAATCGGTCGGATGTGGGTTTCCTGGCCGTGCTTATGGTTGGCGATCGACGCCATGACCAGCACGAACACCAGGATCGGCGCGACGGCTTTCAGTGCCGAGACGAACACTTTGCCGATGAAGGCGCAGGATTTGGCCACGTCCGGCGCGAATAGCGCCAAGGCAATACCGGCGATCAGGCCGATGATGATTTGCGTGACCAGGCTCAAGCGTTTCAGGCGTTGCAATAGCGAAGGGGATGAAGCGTTCATAAAACGGCATCTCAGATTTTTATAAGTGCAGGTTTTCGCAGGTGTGCAGCAACAAACAGGGCAGGCTGCAGGCAGGAAACCGAAAGGAGCCACAGGGTGTACGTTTTTCAGGGCGCGAATTTTATCACAGCGTAGGGCGGATCCTTCAGGCCTGTGACGATCTGCCACCCGCGCATTCAACGAGATAAGCAGGTTCGTGCAACCCGGCTTGGAAACACTCTGTTAAGATTCGCCATCCTCATTTTCAAGTCTGCCAGTGGGCCTTCGGGCTATTCGCTGGTGTCGTCGTTTCCTGGAGTTGTGCATGCTGTTGCCCATTTTTCTGTTGTCTGCCGCCGG
>NZ_JBFULH010000669.1:0-2120 GCF_056400445.1 Pseudomonas sp. P5_B2
TTTGGGCTGCAGCCCGGTGGTGAGTTGGTATTGGAGTCAACGATTTGCCATGAAATCCGCCAACACAAAACGCCGGTAATCTTTGGTCACGCTAGCGCACACCCAATTTTTTCAAAGCACCACACCCCTAAAACTTATGGATTGGAGAGCTATATCTCGATCCCTATCGTCAAAGCCAATGGTGATTTTTTTGGTACGTTGTGCGCCATCGATTCGGTGCCCGCCAACCTTGACGAACCCGCTATCGCCAAGACACTTGCGCTTTTTGCTCAGTTGATTGCGATGAGTCTGGACGCGCAAAACCATTTGGAAGCGACAAAAGCAGCGCTGGTGGATGCCAATGAAAGCGGTCGATTGCGCGAGCAATTCATCGCGGTACTGGGCCACGATTTACGCACACCGCTCAGCGCAATCCGAATGAGTACCGATCTGTTAAGCACCAAAACAACCGAAAAACGCTCACTGAATTTGATTTCTGCGATTCATAAAAGCACGGCACGTATGGGCGTACTGATAGAAAACGTGTTGGATTTTGCGCGGGGACGGATGGGCGATGGGATTCCCGTTAAACGACAGTTGGTCGATGACCTGGAAAAAACGCTTCAAATGACCATCGATGAAGTACAAACATCACACCCTCACGCCATTTTTTCTCACGACCTGCAAGTTCCGCTTGGCATCTATTGCGATGCTTTACGTATCAGCCAGTTGCTCTCTAACCTGCTGGGCAACGCTGTAACCCATGGCGCAGTTGCAACGACCATCCGCGTCAATGCTTACACTGATGAAGACGAGCTTGTTATATCGGTGGCCAACCAGGGCGCACCAATCCCCTCGGAGCTAATGCCATTGCTATTTGAGCCGTTTACTCGCTCAGAGGCAGGGCAACGTGGCGAAGGTCTGGGACTGGGCCTTTACATCGCATCGCAAATCGCCACCGCGCACAGAGGCACCTTGAGCGTTTCCTCAACGCCGCAATCAGGGACATGCTTTATCGCCAGGTTTCCTGCTGGTTTCAAATGGGCTTGACGCTAGACTTCACTTTGCATCGGCCACTGCCACATRCAGCCTTTCAAGACTGCCGAGTCGCGCGTTGCGGGTCGCTGCACCTGGCATCAACTCGATTGATCGACCACCTTGATCCGGGTCAGCCCTACCCGCTCAGCCTGCTCTAAAATCTGATCTGGCGTCGCGTCCGCAGAGGGCATGATCAAGCTGTTCTCTCCATCCCCAAAATGCAGTTGTAGCAGGTGCATTGCTGCCTCATGCGAGGGCAACTGAGCCTGCTTGAGTTCAAACAGGTGTGTGCGGGGCTCGCCGTTGAACAGGTATTCCAGAAGAAATTTGCACATGGTGGGGATCCTTGTAATGGGAAAAAGTAGCAGCCTGATGACAGGCTTTTCAACTTCAAAGTGCCGGCGATTTTGAACAGCACCATCAAGGCCAAGTACATCGCGGACGCACGCAATACCGAATCCAGTCTCCTCACCCTTCCCGGTAGGCGCCAGGCGATGAAAGGGAATATGTAAAAAAGAATTTTCAACGCACCGCTGAGGTCTATCAATGACCAAGCCGGAGCTCGCAATCATGAAATTCTCAAAATTCTGCCAATCGCTCTCTAACCGGGCTGGGAGCTCGAAGACATTCCTGACGGCTGTCGTATTGATCGCCGCATGGGCACTGACCGGGCCTTACTTTCACTACAACGATACGTGGCAACTGATCATTAACACCTCAACGACTATCATCACGTTCCTGATGGTATTCCTGATCCAGAATACGCAGAACCGCGATAACGATATTTTGCACCTGAAGATTGATGAGCTGATTCGGGCAACCAAGGAAGCGCAAAACGCCACCTTGTCTTTGGACAAAATGGGCAGTCGAGAGTTGAGAAAACTGCGTGAGCACTACAGCTCGTTGGGGCAAGAAGAACAAATCAACTTTGATTCAGTTGAAGAGAACGATGCAACACCCAAGGGATTGCAGCCGTAGTCGGCATCAAATGATCCCAACCAAGGCGGCCTGCCTGGCTGAAACCTCAATGGAGTGATCTGGCGTAGCTGCTCATGGCCAATATTGGCGAGCAGGAAATTTATCCATCCGCTTGACCACTGCAT
>NZ_JBFULH010000670.1:0-2113 GCF_056400445.1 Pseudomonas sp. P5_B2
CCTCCCCTTCTTACTCAACGAAATTCAATCCTGGTAGTCAGGCTACGATTACCAGGATCCGCGGCACAAAACCTTATCGGAAAGTAAAGACTGAGCACTTCACAGCGAATACTCAGCGATAGCCGAAATCCTTCTCACGCCCACGCTGCTGAAAGCGCTTTACGACCCCCTTTCAGTATCTAGGGCACAGTAGAGCAGCGACGCCAGCGAGTTTTCAGAAACAGCCCAAGGCTTTGATGCATCGATTAAGCGCTTTAACGCTACAGAAAGCGCTGCACGATATGCAAATGTGCGAGCTCCAAACCCTGTTAACCAGTTAAAAATGTTTAGGGGCAATCATGGCCACACCACGAATCTCCGCTTGCGTGTTTGATGCCTACGGGACTCTTTTCGACGTACATTCGGCGGTTGCAAGACATGCCGATGAGCTGGGTAAGCACGCTCGCGAAATATCGATCCTATGGCGCACCAAGCAACTGGAGTACTCGTGGGTTCATACCCTGATGCGGCGCCATACAGATTTCTGGACGTTAACCGAGGCAGCACTCGACTATGCCCTGGCTTTTTACAATGTGAAGAATGAGCGGCTAAAACAGACGTTACTAACAAGCTACCTGACGCTGGACGCCTACGCTGAAGTCCCAGCAGCATTGCACAGCCTTCGCGAAGCAGGCGTACGAACAGCGATCCTTTCGAATGGATCTCCCCGGATGCTGGAAAGCGCGGTTCGGTCTGCGGGTTTGGATATTTTGCTTGATGAGTGCCTTTCCATCGAGCAGGTACAAATCTACAAGCCAGATCCGGCAGCTTATGAGATTGCAGTAGCAACGCTGAATGTGTCGTCGACCAAAGAGGTCGCTTTTTTTTCATCCAACGCTTGGGATGCCATTGGGGCTCATGCGTTCGGTTTTCGCGCGTTTTGGCTTAATCGATCCAAGCAGCCCGAAGAATATGGGTTGTACGAAAAGGCGACGAAGCTCGAATCATTGAGCGGCATAGTCTCACGTGTGACTGCACAGATCTGTTAACTGGCACGAAGGCAGGACTCGGAGGAATCTGTCGGTGAATGTTGTGCGCGGGTTCACCCTGGAAGGCAGTGCAATAACTCAGTCGTTCGATACGACGCGCTCGATATCACCGACCACCATGGCAGCCAGCCTCTGCCGCAACGAGCTTACTTGTTCCGTGCCGTTCAACTGCTCAAATTGCCGTTGAGCCTCTTCCCATAGAGGCGCTGTTCTTTCAAACAAGTCTCGCCCCGCCTCGGTTAATTTAACCAGGCGACTCCTGGCGTCGGATGGCGAAGGACTGATCGAGATCAATCCATCGCGCTCCAGCAGGCCGGTCATTTTTCCCATCGCCGTGCGCTCGATGTCGAGCCGCTCAGCAAGGGTATTGATTGCAGCACTTCCCAACTCATTAAGCGCTGCCAGGGCAAGGTACTGAGTGATTCGAAGCCCCGAAGGCTCGAGCTGCGCATCATAGAAACGGGTGATCTGCCGGCTCGCCTTCCTAATGGCGGAACAGTTGCAATGGTCGATCCCTAGTGGTTGTTTCACCGGCAGCATCTCTACTTCCTCTTCACTACTGTTTGATTTTTTGTGCCCTGGGTATTCAGGTCACACATACACGTCGCGGTACTTTTCCACGAAGGCCTGCACCGACAGAGCGGGCGTACCGGTAACCTTCTCTATTACGTCGTTCTCACCCGCAAAGACGCCCTCACGGTAGTTCTGAGCAACCTCGACCAAATGCTGCACGAGAGCCGGTGGAAACTTGTACTCGTGCTCCATCTTATGCTCGAACGCCTCGATTGATGTCGGTGCGTACTGGATTTCCGCGCCTAGCACTTCGCTCATGGCGGCGGCGATTTCGGTGTGGTTCATTTCGACCGGGCCATGAAGGCTGTAGATCTTACCTTCGTGCCCCACTGGGTTGGCCAGGATATGGGCAATCACCCGGCCTTGGTCATCAGTAGCAATAGGCGCGTGACGGCCATTTTCAAAGGGGAACTCGATTTTTTTCTTGGCCCAGATTTCTTTTGCAAAGTGAGGATACGCCAGCCAGTCTGCGAAAAAAGTGGGGCGAAGATGCGTTGTCGGTACGCCCGACC
>NZ_JBFULH010000671.1:0-2106 GCF_056400445.1 Pseudomonas sp. P5_B2
CTGCACCTGGTTGGCGATGTTTTCCGGGGTGGTCGGCATGTCTTTCAGGACATCCTTGGGCAGCAACGGTACGGCCAGGATATTGGCCGGGCCGTAGGCGATGTTTTCCGAGTAGGTCTTCTGCTGCTGTGGCTGCACCGAGAAGGCGATGAATTTCTTCGCCGCTTCTGCACGTGTTTTATCCAGACCCTTTGGAATCGCCCATGCGTCGAAGTCGTAGATGCCGCCGTTCCACACCACTTTCAGGTTGCTTTCTTTCTGCACGGCAGCGATCCGGCCGTTGTAGGCCGAGCTCATGACCACGTCACCGGAAGCGAGGTACTGCGGCGGTTGTGCGCCGGCTTCCCACCACTGGATGCTTGGTTTGAGCTCATCAAGCTTCTTGAAGGCGCGGTCCTGCCCCTCCTTGCTGGCCAGTACTTTGTAGACGTCTTTAGGCGCTACGCCGTCGGCCATCAGAGCGAATTCCATGGTGTACTTGGCGCCTTTGCGCAGACCACGTTTACCCGGGAATTTCTTGGTGTCCCAAAAATCCACCCAGCTGGTTGGCGCGGAAGCCAGTTTGTCGGCGTTGTAGGCCAACACGGTCGACCACACGAAGAAGCCCACGCCGCACGGCTGAATAGCGCCTTTGACGAAGTCTTCTGGTTTGCCAAACAGCTTCGGATCAAGTGGCTCGAACATGTCTTCGTCGCAGCCACGGGACAGTTCTGGCGACTCAACTTCTACCAGGTCCCAGGACACGCTCTTGGTGTCGACCATGGCCTTGACCTTGGCCATTTCACCGTTGTATTCGCCCGCTACGATCTTGCCGTTGCCTGCCGCTTCCCACGGCGCGTAAAAGGCTTTGACCTGCGCGGCCTTGTTCGCCCCGCCAAAGGACACTACGGTCAGGTCCGGGCCCGCCGCCATCGCGTGTGCCGCACCGATCATGCCCATGACCAGGGCGGTGAATTTCAGGGATCTCAACATTTATTGTTCTCTCCACGTGCAGGGTAGGTTGAAGCAGGGGGGCGATCAGTTCGCCTCTAAAAGTGGGTCGAGCGCGCGAACGTGTTCGACCTGCCAGCCAAGCGGTACCACGTCGCCGACAGCCAGCGCGGGATCGAGCTCGGCAATCGGTTGTTTCACGAAGAAGTCGGTCTTGCCGCAGACTTCCAGGCGAACCCGGACGTGATCGCCCAGATAGATAAATTCCGCCACCCTCCCTGAGAAGCGGTTGACGCATGACTCGCTGGAACCATTGAGGCTGATGCGCTCGGGACGAATCGACAGCGTGACCGGCTCGCCGGTCTTGCCGACGTTGACCGCCAGCGCTTCAACTTTTTCGCCGCGACCCAGTTCAACGATGCAGCGATCACCGGTCTGGCTGTGCAAGCGGCCGTTGAGGCGGTTGTTCTCGCCGATGAAGTTGGCGACGAAGGTGTTTTTCGGTTCTTCGTAGAGCGTACGCGGCGGCGCGATCTGCTGAATTTCACCTTGATGGAACACCGCCACCCGGTCGGACATGGTCAGCGCTTCGCCTTGGTCATGGGTCACGTAGACCACAGTTACGCCGAGGCGTTGATGCAGGTGCTTGATCTCCATCTGCATGTGCTCACGCAGTTGTTTATCGAGTGCGCCGAGGGGTTCGTCCATCAGCACCAATTGCGGCTCGAAGACCAGGGCACGGGCCAGCGCCACACGCTGTTGCTGACCGCCTGACAGTTGTGCCGGATRGCGCTGAGCAAAGGTGTCGAGTTGCACCATGCTCARGACTTTTTTCACCTTGGCACTGACGTCGCTCTTGTTCATGCCGCGCACGGTCAGCGGGAACGCGAGGTTCTCGGCGACCGTCATGTGCGGGAACAACGCGTAGTTCTGGAACACCATGCCAATGTCACGCTTGTGCGGCGGCACGTTGTTGATGGCACGCCCGGCCAGCAGGATTTCGCCCGCAGTCGGTGTTTCGAAACCGGCGAGCATCATCAGGCTGGTGGTCTTGCCGGAGCCGGACGGCCCGAGCAAGGTGAGGAATTCGCCTTTGCGAATGTCCAGGTTGAGGTCTTTGACGATCAGGTTCTCGCCATCGTAGCTTTTCCGCACTCCACGAAAGCTGACCAGAAT
>NZ_JBFULH010000672.1:0-2094 GCF_056400445.1 Pseudomonas sp. P5_B2
CGTGGAACGTGGCGTTGGCCGCAATGTTCAGGCCGCGGGACTTGTCACCGTTGTGGCTGGTGAGTTGTTGTTGTGCAACGAACCAGTAGCCGTGCTTGCTGCTGTGTTCGCGATAAGGCTGGCCGGTGGTTGCCGCATCAGTACCGCTGGCGTCTTTAAGGACGTCATTGGCCTCGGCCGTGCTCTTATAGTAACCAACACGGTATTCGCCCGACAGGTTGTTAGGGTTAGGCAGCCAGACCATTTCGACGGGCAATACGGTACCCGCGGTACCACTGCCGCTCAGCTTGAAGCCGTTACCGTGCTCCAGTTGCGACGGGTTCTGGTTGTACGCGCCGATCTGCGCATAGAACTCAGGCGAGATGTTGTACTTCACGCGAATCGCGGCCTGCATGACCGGCCAGTTGTACCAGATGTTGGTGGCCCAGTTACCCACTTGGGAACCGCAGAACGCCAGGTTCTGGAACTCGCACGGGAAGGTGTTGAAGTCTTCGCCTTCGCCGAAGTAACCGGCCTTGATGTCCAGTTTATTGTCTAGGAACTGGTGCTTGATCCACAGTTGGGTCAGGCGGACCATATGGCCACGGYCGTAGACTTCCTGAGAGGAACTCAAGGTGCCGGTTCGCGGGTCGCCGACACGGTCATTGGAGATGTTCTCGCCATTTCGGTTGGTGAACTGGACCTTGGCCTGGGTGTTATCCCAACCAAACAGTTTCTCCAGGTCCAGCGCAGCCCCCAGGCCGAACTGGTCGGCGTAACGAGCCGTTGTGTCGTCGTTGAAGCCGCCGTTGAGGTTGCTGCCGACTTCACCGACGTAGTCCATTTTGATGTCGATGCCTTGCTCGATCAGCTTGGTCCGCTCGCCACCCCAATCGCCGGTCATCCATTCGGAGTCGGCGCTGAACGCGTCAGCTGCATGCACACTACCGGCCAGCATCATTGCTGCAACTGCTGACAACTGGCAGATAAGCTGAGCGTTGTTGGTCTTCTTCATCCCTACTTCCTCGTTTTATTGTTATTAACTGTTTTTAACTAACGCAGTTACATCAGACACGGCAGATCACAGCTCAGCCGCCGCTTGCCCCCTGTGGGAGCGGGCTTGCTCGCGAATGCGGCCTGACATTCAATAGAGATGTCGACTGACACATCGCCTTCGCGAGCAAGCCCGCTCCCACATTTGATCTTTAGCGGCCTTTGAATTGGGCCACGTTAGCGCTGTGTGTCTCGGCTGCAGGCTGACCGGCAACTCCAAGACGCTCCCCGGTCTTGGCATCGAACAGCAACACTTTCGACGGATCGAATTGCAGGGTCAGGGTTTCACCCGGGGCCGGTGCAACGTCCGGTGCCAGACGGCAGCAGACTTTGGTTTCGTTGAGATTGACGAATACCAGGGTGTCCGGACCGGTCGGCTCGGTGACCTGCACTTCAGCGCGAATGGTCGGCAATCCGTTAGGCTCGCCGTTTGCCAACACGATTTGCTCAGGGCGCATTCCGAGGATCACTTCGCGGTCTTCGAGACCGGCGTCCTGCATGCCCAGCGGCAATTCACAACGGGCCTGACCGCTGTCGAGCAATGCGACCAGACGACCGTCCTTGCGCTGCAAGCGCAGCGGGATGAAGTTCATCGGCGGCGAACCGATGAAGCTCGCCACGAACAGGTTGGCCGGGTTGTTGTAGATGTCTTTCGGCGTGCCGAACTGCTGAATGATCCCGTCCTTCATCACCGCCACTTTGTCGCCCAGCGTCATCGCTTCAATCTGGTCGTGGGTCACGTAGACCGTGGTGGTTTTCAGGCGCTGGTGCATCAGTTTCATTTCGGTGCGCATCTCGACCCGCAGCTTGGCATCGAGGTTGGACAGCGGTTCGTCGAACAGATAAATCTTCGGCCGACGTGCCAGGGCACGGCCCATGGCCACGCGTTGTTGCTGACCTCCAGAGAGCTGGCCCGGCTTGCGGCTCAGCAGGTGCTCGATCTGCAGCAGTTTGGCGACGCGAGCAACTTCTTCGTCGATTTCGGCGGTCGGCATTTTGCGAATTTTCAGGCCGAAGGCGATGTTGTCGCGCACGCTCATGGTGGGGTACAGCGCGTAGGAC
>NZ_JBFULH010000673.1:0-2093 GCF_056400445.1 Pseudomonas sp. P5_B2
GTGGTGGCAGTCGGCGTACTGATTTATCTGCTGGCGCCCGGTCTTTTCGGGCAGCGCACGCAGCAAAAAACCAATGACGCCTTTGTCTCGGCGGACTTCACCCTGGTGGTCCCGCGCGTGGCCGGGTTTATCAAGGAAGTGCTGGTGGAAGACAACCAGCAGGTCAAGGCCGGGCAGTTGCTGGCGTTGATCGATGATCGTGATCTGCGAGCCGCCGCCCAGGCGGCTGATGCCGAAACCCTGATGGCCAGGGCGCAACTGCAAAATGCCTGGGCGACCCTTGAACGCCAGACTTCAGTGATCGCTCAGGCTCAAGCCTCGGTGGTCTCGGCCAAGGCTGAGATGGCCTTCGCAGAGCATGAATTGAATCGCTACAACCACTTGGCCGGCGTCGGGGCCGGTACGGTGCAGAGTGCTCAGCAAGCGCGCACGCGTATCGACCAGGCCAACGCGCGGTTGGCTAACGCAATGGCAGTGCTGGCGGCGGAACGCAAGCAAGTGGACATCCTGACGGCCCAGCGTGACGCTGCTGAAGGTGGACTGAAACGTGCGCAAGCCGCCCTGGAAATCGCCAGTTACGAGCTGTCTTACACACGCATTATTGCGCCACAGGACGGCATGGTCGGCGAGCGCGCTGTGCGAGTCGGCGCCTATGTGACGCCGGGCAGCAAGATTCTGGCGGTGGTACCGCTGGCACAGGCTTACGTGGTGGCCAATTTTCAAGAGACGCAACTGACCAACGTGCAGCCAGGTCAGGACGTTCAGGTGCGGGTCGACAGCCTCGGCGGTGAGACCCTGAACGGCCGAGTCGAGAGCATCGCCCCGGCGACAGGCGTGACGTTCGCCTCGATTAAACCGGACAACGCCACCGGCAACTTCACCAAGGTTGTGCAGCGCATCCCGGTAAAGATTGTCCTGGAGCCGGGGCAGGCACTGGCCTCACGGTTACGAGTGGGGATGTCGGTGGAGGCAAGTATTGATACTGCGAGCGCGATGTCGAGTGAGGTGACTCAGCGATGAAGATGTTCGCTACCCGGGTAGACGTCATCGGGAGCAGGCTCACTCCTACATTGAATCGGTTCAATGCACACAATCTCTGCCTAAAAGGAGAACCCCTGTGGGAGCGAGCCTGCTCGCGAAGAGGCCGGTGGCTTTGCGCAGTTCTTGGCGCTTTGTTGGTGGCAGGCCTTTCAGCCTGCACCGTCGGCCCGGACTTTCACAAACCTCAGGCCCCGCAAATCACCGAATGGTCAAAACAGTCAAAAACCGCTGCCAGCCAAGCCGTCACCGCTACAATCGAGGAGCACTGGTGGGACGTGTTCCACGACCCGACACTCTCGGCCCTGACTCAACGCGCCCTGACCGACAACCTCGACCTGAAACTCGCCAGCAGCCGCTTGCAGCAAAGCCGCGCCGCGCGCCAGGTGGTCACTGCCGACCGTTACCCCAGTACGGCGGCTGCTGGCGGCTATGCACGCAAACGTAATAGTGGCGAAGGATTGAACGACCCATCGGGACATTATGGTGACTCGGCATTCAACCTGTGGGACGCCGGCTTCTCCGCGTCCTGGGAGCTGGATTTCTGGGGACGCGTGCGTCGCGAAACCGAAGCCGCCGACGCCACGCTTGAAGTGGCCGAAAACGATCGTCGGGGTGTGTTGCTGTCGGTGCTCGCAGAAACTGCTCAGGTCTACATTCAGCTGCGCGGCGTGCAAAGCACTCGGGCCGTCACCGAGCAGAACCTCGATGTCGCCCGCCACAGTTTGAAACTTTCGCAACTGCGCCTGGCCGACGGCGTTGCCACCGACCTGGATGTCGCCGAAGCCGCCGCTCAAGTCGCCGCCATCGAATCGCGCCTGCCCGAGCTGGAGCAGCGGCAGGCGCAACTGATCAACGCGCTGAGCCTGCTGATGGGCGAACCACCGCAAGCGCTKTACGCCGAGTTATCCACAGACGCTCCCGTGCCGCAAACCCCGCGACAGATCGCTATCGGCCTGCCGTCGCAACTGGCCGAACGCCGTCCGGATATCCGCCAGGCTGAAGCACATCTGCATGCCGCAACGGCGAGTATCGGTGTGGCCAAGGGGGACTTC
>NZ_JBFULH010000674.1:0-2075 GCF_056400445.1 Pseudomonas sp. P5_B2
GGGCAAGCCCCCTCCCACTCGTCATCGGAAATTCCTGTGGGAACGGGTTTGCCCGTGATTACGATCGATCAGGCTGTGAATAACTTAGCTTTTGAAAAATCGTTGTGGATAACTTAATTCTTCTTAACTTTCTCCGGCCGCTTCCAGCCATCAATGTTTTTCTGCCGCGCTCGTCCGACTGCCAACTGTAAGTTATCCACATTCTGCGTAATGGTCGAACCGGCCGCTGTGGTTGCACCAGCAGAGATATCCACAGGTGCCACCAACGAGTTATTGGAACCGATAAACACATCTTCACCGAGCACGGTTTTCCACTTATTGACGCCGTCGTAGTTGCACGTGATGGTACCCGCGCCAATGTTGGTGCGCGCACCGATCTCCGCGTCTCCCAGGTAAGAAAGATGACCGGCCTTAGCGCCTTCGCCCAAATGTGCGTTCTTCAGTTCGACGAAGTTACCCACATGCGCGCGAGCCTCAAGCACGGTGCCCGGACGCAGACGCGCGAACGGACCGGCATCGCTTCCTTCACCCAGAATTGCACCTTCGATATGGCTGTTGGCCTTGATCACCACGCCTTTACGCAGGGTGCTGTCCTTGATCACACAGTTCGGGCCGATTACCACGTCGTCTTCGATGACTACTTTGCCTTCGAGGATGACGTTGATATCAATCAGCACATCGCGGCCGACAGTAACTTCACCACGCACATCGAAACGAGCCGGGTCACGCAGGGTCACGCCTTGAGCCATCAACCGGCGACCAGCACGCAGCTGATAGTGACGCTCAAGTTCGGAAAGCTGCTTGCGGTCATTGGCGCCCTGCACTTCCATGGCGTCGTGAGGTTGCTCGGTGGCCACCACCAGCCCATCGCTGACCGCCATGGCGATCACGTCGGTCAGGTAGTACTCGCCTTGGGCATTGTTGTTGGAGAGACGACTCATCCAGCCACCCAGTTGTGCGAAAGGCAGGGCGAGAATACCGGTGTTGCCTTCAGTGATCGCACGCTCGTCTTCGTTGGCGTCTTTTTGTTCAACGATGGCCGTAACCTTACCAGCGGCATCGCGGACGATGCGGCCATAACCAGTCGGATCGTCCAGTTCAACGGTGAGCAAGCCCAGTTGCTGCGGCGCCACTTTCTTGAGCAGGCGTTGCAGGGTTTCGACTTCAATCAGTGGTACGTCACCGTAGAGAATCAGTACGGTATCGGACTCAATGAACGGTACGGCCTGAGCGACCGCATGACCGGTGCCCAGTTGTTTATCCTGAAGGACAAAATTCAGATCGTCTGCCGCCAAGCGCTCACGTACTGCTTCGGCGCCATGGCCAATAACAACATGGATGCGCTGTGGATCAAGTTGTCTTGCGCTGTGGATAACATGCCCAAGCATCGAATTACCGGCGATCGGGTGCAGAACTTTYGGCAACGCCGAACGCATGCGAGTGCCTTGGCCGGCAGCGAGGATAACGATTTCTAGAGACATGACTGGCTACCAATCCTGGGTGGTCAGCGGCTGCGACCAGGTTATGAAAATTGGAAAAGAAAAAAGGGTAGCCGAGGCTACCCTTTTTAATCAATCTCGCAACAAGCACTGGCCTATTAGTGGCCAAACTTCTTGCGGATCTGCTGGACGGTGCGCAGCTGAGCTGCGGCCTCGGCCAGACGTGCGGAAGCAGAACCGTAGTCGAATTCCGCGCCCCGCTCATGCAAGGCCTTCTCGGCAGCCTTAACGGCTTCCTGAGCGGAGGCTTCATCCAGGTCGCCAGCGCGCTGCACGGTGTCGGCAAGAACCTTGACCATGTTCGGCTGAACTTCGAGGAAACCACCGGAGATGTAATACACCTCCTCTTCCCCGCCCTGCTTGACCAGGCGGATCGGGCCCGGCTTGAGATTAGTGATCAACGGCGCGTGACCCAGTGCGATACCAAGATCACCCAGTGCACCGTGCGCAATCACCATCTCGACCAGACCGGAAAAGATTTCTCCTTCCGCGCTGACGATATCGCAATGGACTGTCATAGCCATCTGATTGCCTCAACCTAAATTAGCGCCCGTTTCCGGGCGCCGGGATTACAGT
>NZ_JBFULH010000675.1:0-2679 GCF_056400445.1 Pseudomonas sp. P5_B2
GCCTGGACCTCTCCGGTTTCCGGGTTGGTCACGACCATGGCCGCTTCAACTTCATCGGAACCCTTGCGACCGGAGAGACGCTTGAACGTGTCGTTGACGGAGGCTTCGGCTTTCATCTGCAGAATCGGGTCGAAGCTGGTGAAGATCCGCAGACCCTCTTCGGTCAAGTCTTCGTCGCGGTAGTCTTCGCGCAACTGGCGTTTAACCAGATCGATAAAACCCGGGAATGAGCTGTCGGCCAGCTTGCCGCGCGTTGTCACACCCAGTGGCATTTTCTTCGCGGCAGCGACCTGCTCAGCGGTGGCGACACCTTGTTGCTCAAGGACATCAAGCACCAGATTGCGCCGTTCAAGCGCCCGCTCAGGATTGCGGCGCGGGTTGTAGTAGGACGGCCCCTTGACCATCCCCACCAACATCGCAACCTGATGTAGCTTCAGTTCGGACAACGGCTGACCGAAGAAGAACTGGCTGGCCAGACCGAAACCGTGAACCGCACGCTGGCCGTCCTGACCGACGAACACTTCATTGAGGTAAGCCTCAAGAATTTCTCGTTTGTCGTAATGCAACTCTAGCAACATCGCCATCATGGCTTCGGTCAGTTTGCGCGACAGGCTGCGCTCGCTGGTCAGGTAGAAGTTCTTGACCAACTGTTGTGTCAGCGTACTGCCGCCCTGGGTCATCTTGCCGCCAGAGGTGTTGACGTAGACGGCTCGGACAATCGACTTGGGCGACACGCCCCAGTGGCTATAGAAATCCCGATCTTCTACGGCAATCAGGGTTTCCAGCAGATAAGGCGGCACCTGATCGATTTTGATCAGGATGCGGTCTTCCAGGTTTTTCGGGTAAATCCCGCCGATCATCAGCGGCTCCAGCCGCACCACCGACAGCTTCGAACCGTTGGTCGCCGAAAGCTCCGCCACGTAGTCACCGGAGAAACGCACGCGCACGGGCTGAGGTTTCTCCAGGCCTTCATAGAACTGGAAGCCACGGGTATTCAAATCGACGGTATTGCCGTTGACCGATGCAGCGCCCGGGCCATTGCTCACGCTTTCGCGTCGATAACCCAAGGCGTCGAGCTCGGTGAGGAAGTCTTCCTTGCTCAGCTTCTGGCCGGTGAACAGCTCGAGCGGGCGCGCATACACCTTGGCCGGGATGGTCCAGCGCTTGCCGGAGAATTTTTCCTGGACGATAGCATCGAGGTAAACCGCAAATCCGGCGAGCACAACGAGCCCGACCAGACTGAGTTTAAGGGCCCAGCCCAGCCACGGGCTCAGGCCCCTGGAAGGTGGTTTTTTTGGAGTGCGGGGGGATCGGGTACGAGTCATGGCGGCGGATTATACGCACTTTATTCAGACTCGACAGACGCCCTCCGAGGTTTGCGTCAGGCGGACTTGCGGCCATAATGGCGGCCTTGAATTTTCCCCAGACTCTGAAGGATCGCCTGTGAGCCAGTCCCTGATCGCCGCTCTGCAAAACCCGGCCCTCTATCCGCATCCGGTAGACGGGTTCCAGGTCATCGAAACCCATATTTCCTGGGTCATCCTCACAGGCCCCTTTGCTTATAAAGTGAAGAAGCCAGTGAATTTCGGCTTCCTCGACTTCACCAACCTCGACGCCCGCGAGCACTTTTGTGGTGAAGAACTGCGCTTGAACCAGCGCCTGACCAACGATTTGTATCTGGAAGTGTTGCCAATCACCGGCAGCGCCGAAGCACCACAACTGGGCGGTGACGGCCCGGTCGTCGATTTCGCCCTGAAAATGCGTCAATTTCCACAAAGCCAGCTGCTCAGCACCCTGCAGGCCAATGGCGAACTGACCACCGCGCACATCGACGAGATGGCCGCGCAGATCGCTCAATTCCACCTCAACGCGCCGAAAGTCCCAACCGAACACGACGCCGGCACCCCGGACAGCGTGATGGCACCGGTGCGCCAGAACTTCGAACAGATCCGCCCGTTCCTCAGCGACAAGACTGATCTGCTGCAACTCGACGCCCTGCAAGCCTGGGCCGAAAGCAGCTTTGAACGCCTCAAGCCACTGTTCGCCCAGCGCAAGGCCGAGGGTAGACCGTGGCCTGAAGTCCCTCGCACGCCGTTTCATCAGCCAATACCTGGAGCTGACCGGGGACTACCAAGGCCTTGAACTGCTGAACTTCTATAAAGCCTACCGCGCACTGGTTCGCGCCAAGGTCAGCCTGTTCAGCATGCCGGCCGAAGCCGACCCGGTGCAGCGCGCCACGACCCTGCGCCAGTACCGAAACTACGCCAACCTCGCGGAAAGCTACAGCACCATTCCTTCGCGTTTCCTGGCGATTACCCACGGCGTGTCCGCGGTCGGCAAGAGCCACGTCGCCATGCGTCTGGTCGAAGCCTTGGGGGCCATTCGCCTGCGCTCGGACGTGGAACGCAAGCGTCTGTTTGGCGAACAAACCGTAGCGAATGAACCGCAAGCCGGCATTTATAGTGCCGACGCCAGCGCCACCACCTACAGCCGTCTGCATGAGATTGCCGGAATCATCCTGCGCGCCGGTTTCCCGGTGGTGATCGATGCCACCTACCTCAAGCGCGACCAGCGCGACGGCGCGGCAAAAATCGCCGAGGCCACGGGTGCGCCGTTCCTGATCCTCGATTGCAATGCGCCGCAAGCCGTGATCGAGAGCTGGCTGGCCCTGCGCCAGGC
>NZ_JBFULH010000676.1:0-2061 GCF_056400445.1 Pseudomonas sp. P5_B2
GAACCAGGCGACCAGCCTCAAGGATTTGCAGGCCTCGGTGCACACCCTTCAAGGTATCCCGTGGGTCAACACCCTGGCGGTGGATGATCAGGGGCAAACGCTGTACATGAACCTGTCGGTGGTGCCCAACGTCAGCGCCGAGAAACTGGCCAAGTGCAGTGATCCGCGAGCCGGATTAAAGATGATCGTGCTCGACGGTTCCAGCAGCGCCTGTGCCTGGGACATCGACCCGCAGGCAGTACAAAAAGGTATCTATGCCGCCGACAAGCTGCCGCAGTTATTGCGCAAGGATTTTGTGCAGCACTCCAATGACTCCGCCTGGATGGCGAACCCGGCGCAACCGCTCACCGGGTTCTCGCCACTGATCAGCCAAGAGGACCAGCCGTTGGGCTTGCGCTCGCGTTTTGCACTGGATCGATTGAGTACGTTGAACAAGGCCGGGCCTTTGACGGCGGCGGATTTGCAGCGGATGGTGATGGACGATCAGGTATATCTGGCCGCTCAGGTCATGCCGGATCTATTGCAGTTCTGTGCCGGCGACCTGGGTGCCGATGCCGTGGCGCTGAAACCGGTGTGTGCCAGTCTCAAGGCGTGGGACCGCCGAGCGAATCTGGACAGCGGACTGGGGTTTGTTCACTTCCAGAATGTCATGGAGCCGTTGCCGCAGATTCCCGACATCTGGCGTGTGGCGTTTGATCCCAAAGATCCGCAAAACACCCCGCGCGGTCTGGCTATTGACCGAGCGGATGTCGCCAAGGCCCTTCGCGATGCCATGCTTGCTTCGGTTGAGCAAGTGAACGCCCAGKGTTTGAAATCCGAGGCGCGCTGGGGTGATATTCAGGTGGTCAGCAGCGGTGGCCAGCAAACGCCGATTCATGGTGGACCGGGCACACTGGGCGTGTACAACGCCATTCAAAGCGTACCGAGATCAGACGGCAAACGTGAGGTGGTCAGTGGCACCAGTTATCTGCAGGTGGTGACTTTCGATGACAAGGGGCCGCAAGCCCAAGGTTTACTGGCGTTCTCGTTGTCCAGCGATCCGGGCTCGAAATACGCCCGGGACCAGACGCAGGCCTTTTCGAATAAACAACTGAGCGTGCTGCCCTTCACTGAGCAGCAGATCACGTCAGACCCGCAGTACCAGGTGCAAACGATCCGTGAACAGGATGAAAAGGCCGGGAAGGTGGC
The DNA here is from genome assembly GCF_056400445.1 of Pseudomonas sp. P5_B2. Taxonomy (NCBI): domain Bacteria; kingdom Pseudomonadati; phylum Pseudomonadota; class Gammaproteobacteria; order Pseudomonadales; family Pseudomonadaceae; genus Pseudomonas; species Pseudomonas sp. P5_B2. Next base: position 1,189 of record NZ_JBFULH010000676.1, read on the forward strand.
TACGCAGTAACAGTACAGACACCTGAGCCCGACATGAAGGCCGCATCCTGCAAGGGAGGCGGCCTTCAGCTTTTAGGCGTTTTGGTCGGAATTGAATTGAGGACCGGATTTCCGTCTTTGTTGCGGGTCAGGTAAACCGGCAGTACCTTGGGCAGGGAGGCTACCAGGCTGTTGAGTTCCTTAATGTTATAGATACCGCCGAGGCGGATCTGGCCGGTGCTGTGATCGGCCACCATCACCGGTTTGCTCAGGTAACGATTGATCAACGGCAAGGCGTCGGTCAGAGACAGGTTATCGAGCACCAGTTTGCCACTGCGCCAGGCCAGCGAATTGTCGTTGGCATAGGTCTGACTGATTTGCGGCGTGAAGTCACCGTGCCTGAAGCGCGCCTGCATGGCAGGGCCGAGACTTAAGCCATCGCCGGGAAGGTCGTCATTGCTGGTGACCAGTACAGAGCCTTCGATCAGGTTCACACGGACCTGATCTTCGTACATCCAGACATTGAATTGGGTACCGGTGACGCGAATCCTGCCGTCTGCGGCCCTGACGATAAAAGGATGAGTCGTGTCGTGGCTGACACTGAAGAAAGCTTCGCCTTTTTTCAGCGTCACGCGCCGCTGATCCTTATAGTTGCTGAACGTCAGCTCACTGCCAAGGTTCAGTTCTACCCGACTGCCGTCGCTCAGGGTGACCTGACGGACAGCGTCGCTGGCTTCAAAGTGCTGGTATGAATTGGGCAGCCAGCCCATGTTCCAGCCACTGAATGCTGCAATCGGTAATGCAACTGCGCACACGGCGGCGGCGATGCCGAGACGGCGCCAGGATGTAGCCGGTTTGAAACGCGCAACGGGTTCGACCGCTTCAGGACGCGGC
>NZ_JBFULH010000677.1:0-2057 GCF_056400445.1 Pseudomonas sp. P5_B2
GCCTTGTCAGACCCTAAAAGTGCAGCGACTCAGTTGCACAGGCTTCGAGCCTGCGGGCATCGCATTGCTATTGCTGACGTCGGGGTCGATGGCTTCCGACTTTCGCTCATCGAATCTGTGCCCGTCGACATACTGAAAATGGATCTTACATTCATCACACACGACACCATCGCCACCAAGGATGCCCAGTGGCGACAGATTGCCAACATCGCCAGGTCGCTAAAGCTCAACGTCATCGCCGAGGGTGTCGACACTCAACAGCAGCTACTGCATTTGACTTCAGAAGGTGTGTTGTTGGCTCAAGGCCGGTTCTTTGCCAAAGAACTCCCTGTTCGTGCATTGGCTAGACGGTATTTTCAATGCCCGGCAAGCAACCGTCCTTACATTGATTGAGCGACTCAAAAATATAAATCAATGACTTCTATCAGTCTTCGCTATCACTCAGATTCTCGGCGAACACCTCACAATCGACAACCTGTAGAAGGACTCCACCTCACATGCTATTCCGAAACCTTGGCTTCGTTTCACTGCTTTCGTTGCTGTCTTTTCAGGCACTCGCGGATGACAGAGGTTTGTATCTTGGAGCTGGCGTAAGCAACATTGAAACTGACAAATCCCAGCTGAGCGATGAAGACAACGGCTATAAGGTTTTTGCCGGCTATCGTCTAAACGGTTATCTGGCTTTCGAGGGTGCCTTTGTTGATCTGGGCCAGTTCGAGGACAAAAATCTTGATTTCGATGGCAAATCTGTCCAGGCCAGCGCCCATCTCGGCTTTCCACTGGGAGACCGGGTACGTCTTTACGGCAGTGTCGGTGCCCATGCCTGGGATGCTGACGGCAATGCCAGCGACGATGACACTGGAGTGGATCTGACCTACGGTGCCGGCGTTGAATTTGATGTGTTTCGCAATATCGGTATCCGCGCTGAATACGAAGTACTGGAAGTCGGCGACATCAACCTGAATCAAACAACGGCCTCTGCATTTATTCTCTTTTAACGCCCACTTGAATTTGAGCGGCCATGCTGGTCGCTCAACACCTCCCCCTGACAATCGCGCAGTGACGTCGAATGATCGGCTTTACACAAGTTCTGTCCTGCAAGCGGGGGCTACTACCGCCCTTATTTTTCTGAGGGCTATGGATGAAACAAGGAAGAGTTCGGGCACTGCTACTGGTGTTCGCCATTTTGACGGGCTGCACGACGGCGCCGCCAAGGGATCAGAATAATCTATGCAATATCTATCGTGAGTACCCTGACTGGTACGAAGACTCGCTAGAGATGCAAAAAGAATGGGGCACACCTCAACACGTTGCGATGGCAATCATGAAGCAAGAGAGCAGTTTCGTCTCCGATGCATTGCCTCCCCGTGACTACATGCTTGGAGTGATTCCCTGGGGGCGGGTCAGTTCCGCCTATGGTTATGCGCAAGCTCTTGACCCTGTCTGGGGTGAGTACGAGGATATGACCGGCAATGGCGGCTCGCGCGACAACTATGATGACGCGATCATGTTTATAGGCTGGTACACAACTGGCACCCACAGCCAGCTTGGAATATCCAAAGGGGACGCCTACAACCAGTACCTGGCCTACCATGAAGGGCGAGGTGGCTTTCGTCGAGGTACCTATCGCAGCAAACCATGGTTGATGCAGGTGGCACGCAAGGTAGAGCAACAGTCCAGGAATTACCATTCACAGCTCATGCAGTGCCGCGACGAGCTGGAGGATGATCGCAGCTGGTTTTGACACAGCTCAAACGCTTGATTCTGGACTGTTCAGCCTTTACCGGCTGTCACACCTWCGTCACATCCACCCRGCACAATGCRRTCAGCCAAACGGATTTGGCTACGTGTATAAAAGAACCCGGCCACTGCGCCGGGTTTTTTCGTTCTTGCGGCATACTTTTCACGAAACGCTCACACAATGGAGCGCAGATTGATCGAACAAAAGGATGTGACCCCATACAGAAAGCCCGCTAAGTGCGGGTTTTTTGTTTTCAGGCTCGCACTCCCCTGCCCGCTTGTCGCACAGATGCCCCTCCGAAATCACGATACCTGAG
>NZ_JBFULH010000678.1:0-2052 GCF_056400445.1 Pseudomonas sp. P5_B2
GGGATAGGGATGTTGATGCCGACCTGGCCGACGTCGATTTCSKTCTGGAATTTACGCGCCGCCGCACCGCTCTGGGTGAACAGGCCYGTRCCRTTGCCGAACGGGTTGGCGTTGACCAGCGCAATCGCCTCGTCAAGCGTATTCACTTCCAGCACCACCAGCACCGGGCCGAAGATTTCCTGGGTGTAGATCTGCATGTCGGTGGTCACGCCGGAGAACAAGGTCGGGCCGACAAAGTTGCCCTGCTCGTAACCCGGAACCGTAATCTCGCGACCGTCCAGCTCCAGTTTGGCGCCTTCCTTGATGCCGCTCTCGATCAGGTCGAGAATGCGCGCCTTGGCTTTTTTCGAGATCACCGGGCCGACGTCAGTGCCCGGCTCGCTGCCGGCATTCACTGTGAGTTTCTGCGCCAGCGCTTTCAGGTCCGGCAGCCATTGCTTGGCCGCGCCCACCAATACCACCACCGAGGTGGCCATGCAGCGTTGACCCGYCGCGCCAAAACCGGCGCCGACCAAAGCATTCAACGCTTGCTCGCGATTGGCATCCGGCAGCACCACGGCGTGGTTCTTCGCGCCCATCATCGATTGCACGCGCTTGCCGTGTTTGCCGGCCAAGTCATAGACGTGAGTACCGACGGCAGTCGAACCGACAAAGGACACCGCCTTGATGTCTTTGTGTGTGCAGAGTGCGTCGACCACATCCTTGCCGCCATGCACGACGTTAAGGACGCCTGCCGGAACGCCGGCTTCGATGGCCAGTTCCACCAGGAGCATGGTCGACATTGGGTCCTGTTCGGACGGCTTGAGCACGAAGGTGTTGCCGCAGGCGATGGCCATCGGGAACATCCACAGCGGAATCATTGCCGGGAAGTTGAACGGGGTGATGCCGGCGCACACGCCGATGGGCTGACGCAGGGTGTAGGTGTCGACACCGCCGGCAACGTTTTCGGCAAATTCACCCATTTGCAGGCTGCCGATGGAGCAGGCGTGTTCGACCACTTCCAGGCCACGGAAAATGTCGCCTTCAGCGTCGGCGATGGTTTTGCCTTGCTCTGCGCTAAGGACCACGGCGATACGTTTGGAATGCTCACGAATCAACGCCTGGAGCTTGAGCATGATGCGCATCCGCGCGCCAATCGGCGTCAGCTTCCAGGTCTGGAAGGCGCGATGGGCAGCGCTGATGGCCGCGTCGACTTCTTCAGTAGTCGCAAACGGCACCTTGGCCAGCACTTGCTGGGTGGCCGGGTTGACGATGTCGTGCCATTCGGTGGACTTGGACTCGACCCACTGGCCGTCGATCAACAGCTTGACCTTCTGCACGGTGGTTTCGTTAGGCGTGAGCGATGCGTTCATGTGGGTCTCCGGATGCTTGTTTTTATCTTGGGAGCCAAGGCGAGAAAGTCACCTTGTGATGAGGCGTGTGCCGCGAATTGGTTGTGGGGCTGTTTTTGGAGTATAGATGTGCAAACTTCTAATAAGAACGCACATAAAAGCCGGTCCATCATGCAAAAAAACATCACGTCTTTAGGCTCGCTGAACTGGGATGACCTCAAGTTTTTCCTCGAAGTCGCCCGCACCCGCAAGGCCAGCACCGCGGCCAAGCGTCTGGCGGTGGACTACACCACTGTGTCGCGGCGCATCAGTTCGCTGGAAGCGGCGCTGGGAACTTTGTTGTTCGAAAAATCCCGGACCAGCGGTTTTGTCCTGACCGCAGAGGGTCAGCGTTTGCTGGGTTACGCCGAATCCATTGAAAGCACTCTGCACATGGCTTGCGAGCAGGTTTCGGGGTCCGGCGTGGCGTTGTCCGGTCACGTGCGCATGGGCTGCACCGAAGGATTCGGCAGCTTTTTCATCACGCCGCAACTGAGTCATTTCGTCGACGCCTACCCGGCCATCTCCGTCGACATCCTGCCGCTGCCGCACTTCATCAGCCTGTCCAAGCGCGAAGCCGACATCGTCATCGCCCTGGAGCGCCCCGAACACGGGCCGTACGTCTGCTGCAAACTATGCGACTACCGATTGCAGCTGTACGCGACCCAAGACTATCTGGACA
>NZ_JBFULH010000679.1:0-2047 GCF_056400445.1 Pseudomonas sp. P5_B2
GTAGTGGCCAATGCGGATTTAGCGGCAGGGTCTTTATTAAACCGGTCCGTCGCCTCGGTTTGCGCGTCCGGCTCGTCACTTTTCGGGTCAAGCGGCGGTTGGCCGCCCTTGGGCGAGGCCAGGGTCAGTTGGGCACCGGCGTCTTTGAAGGCGAAATACGGTGCGGCGAATTCTTCCAGCCAGAAGCCGGTTTTCTTACCCGTGTCACCCAGTTGATCGTGGGACGTTAAAACCATCAGGATTTTCATATCGTTCTCACTCCGGTTCAGGGTTGTTCGGACGCTCGGCGGCGCTGATTTTATGGACCCTGCGGCCGGTCGATTCGTTGCACCGGATGCAGAGGGTCTTTGACGGGTGGCGCAAAGCCGCTATGCGCAAGAAGTTGCACACCCATCCTACAGAAAGGGCCTACATGAATGCTGATCGTTCGGCCAGGTGGGCCCTCCAGCCAAGTGCGCAGGAAGTTGCGCAGTGGTGTGCAAGCTCTTGCGCACATTCCTCAGGGATCTTCGCCGAAAAATCTTTCGGCCGCTGAAAATCGCCCCTAGCCCCTTGATTTATATGGTTTTGAGCGTTTGTGGCACAGACCTTGATAACAGTCAGGCACCCACCAGGCGATACCGCCTCCCGGGTACTCTAAATTTTTAGCAAGGAGCACATCCATGGCTACACCAGCGTACATGTCCGTCACTGGCGAGAAACAAGGTCTGATCACTGCCGGCGCATTCACCGCCGATTCGGTTGGCAACACCTACCAGGAAGGCCACGAAGACCAGGTCATGGTTCAGGCTTTCAGCCACGACGTGATCATCCCGCGTGATCCGCAATCCGGCCAACCAACCGGTCAGCGCGTGCACAAACCAGTCGTAATCACCAAAGTCTACGACAAGTCCTCGCCACTGCTGCAAGCCGCTTTGACTTCCGGCGAGCGCATGAGCGAAATCGTTATCCAGTGGTACCGCACTTCGGCGCAAGGTACCCAAGAGCACTACTACACCACCAAACTGGAAGACGCGATCATCGTCGCCATCAACAACAAAATGCACAACTGCCAGGACCCGTCGAACTCGCACTTCACGCACCTGGAAGAAGTGCAATTCACCTACCGCAAAATCACCTGGACCCACGAAGTATCCGGTACTTCGGGTTCCGATGACTGGCGTCTGCCGGTCGCCTGATCCAGGCCGACCGTCTCAAGCATCGGCCAGCTCTGCTGGTCGATGTTGTTTTCACCCTTCCAGAATTTTTGCGTCTGCTGATGCCCTTCCAGGCTATTGGCACACGCCGCAGCACTGCACGAGGAACAAGGGATGTTCGCGCCGGCCAATCAGACTCACTTTGCCCTGACTATCGAAGGCCTCTCTAGCGATTTACAGCTGCTGTCCTTGCAAGGTCTGATCTTTTGACTCCGCAGGCGTGGTTGGCTGAACGGCCGTTGCAGGCCAATGAACGTCTTTTTTTGATCGTCAGCGCCGCCAGCGATGCCGATGCGCTCAAGACGTTTTATCAGAATGAGCCAACAACCCAGGCCACGCCGATCTGGGGCGGAACACCCTACGCGGGCTGGCAACAGGTCATGCCCTACCTCATCGAGCTGAAACCCAACTCCGGTTTTCTGCCGTGGATCGCCGAGACGGACGCTCAGGACTGGGGTTGGCTGGCGGTTTCAACCAGCGCGCCGGACGTGGTGTTCGAACACCTTCGCAGTCTTACTCAAGTGCGCATGCCCGATGGCACCGAGGTGTTTTTCCGGTTTTGGGATGGGCGGCATATCTACCCGACTCTGCAAGGGTTGGGGGATGCAGCGGGGGAATTACTGCCGGTGTTTGACCGGTATCTGATTAATGGGACGCGCCTGGAGGTTGGCTCACGGGTGGTGCCGAAGGCGAAGGATTGGCCTTGGTGGGAAGTGCCTAAGGGGCTGCTTGATGGCCTGACTACGAAAAACCCCTCAACCGTGGTCGGCAACCTGATGCAGTGGCTGAAGGAGGATCACGCCGCGCTGTATTTCTCGCTCCCTGAATCCAACTTGCAGCAAAAAGTGACG
>NZ_JBFULH010000680.1:0-2045 GCF_056400445.1 Pseudomonas sp. P5_B2
CTGTTTACTGTTTTTGTTGAGGGTTTCTTATGTTTGATTATTCCGCCCGCCCTGAATTGCTCAAGGACCGGGTCATTCTGGTCACCGGCGCTGGCCGCGGCATCGGCGCGGCGGCTGCGAAGACCTACGCAGCCCATGGCGCCACCGTCTTGCTGCTGGGCAAGACCGAAGCCAACCTGACTCAGGTTTACGACGAAATCGAAGCGGCCGGGCATCCACAGCCTGCGGTAATCCCGTTCAACCTGGAAACCGCCCTGCCCCACCAGTACGACGAACTGGCCGCCATGATCGAGACCGAATTTGGCCATCTCGACGGTTTGCTGCATAACGCGTCGATCATCGGCCCGCGCACACCGATCGAACAACTGTCGGGCGAAAACTTCATGCGCGTCATGCATGTCAACGTCAACGCCATGTTCATGCTCACCAGCACCCTGCTGCCTCTGCTAAAGCTGTCGCAGGACGCCTCGGTAGTGTTTACCTCCAGCAGCGTCGGCCGCAAGGGGCGCGCCTATTGGGGCGCGTATGGCGTGTCCAAGTTTGCCACTGAAGGTTTGATGCAGACCCTGGCCGACGAAGTAGACACTGTGGCCCCTGTACGTTCCAACAGCATCAATCCGGGCGCCACCCGCACCAGCATGCGAGCCCAGGCTTACCCAGGGGAAAATCCGCTCAACAACCCGACCCCGGAAGAAATCATGCCGGTCTATCTCTACCTGATGGGCCCGGACAGCACCGGCATCAACGGTCAGGCGTTCAACGCCCAGTAACACCGAGCGTCGCTTTTGTGCCGTGGCTATTTCCCGGCGCGGCACACAAAGTGCGTCAGATCCATGCTCCTTGCCAGTCGAATAACTGTCACCCCCTTCGCTACCAATCACCAACACTTCATTCAACTAATTGATTTGTATATATTTTTATCTGATTGAACCGAACGGCACGACTTTCGCTCTAAAGTTGCTCAGATAGCAGAGTGAACGGACGTGTGGACGCTTGGTCGATTGATGAATGATCTTCGATAAAGCGGACTAAACTTGCGGCATATGTCCTACGGGACTGATGGACCAGTATGACGCGCAGCCCAAAGACGCTCTCACCCAGCCTGTAGGACAGCTTTACTGCTTAGGGGCTTACGCCATATGAAATCACCTTCCCAGACCAACGCAATTGACTTCGACAGTGCCAAATTGCAACGCCTGGGATTTGGTCAGCAGCCTCACCTTCTGGAGCGCCCCGTCAGCCTGGCGCAATTGCGCCAGCAACTGGGTCAACAGCTGCAAACCAGTCTTGAGCCACAACGCATTCTCGGACTCTTCTTCCGCGAAATTCAGCGCCTTGTGCCTCTGGATGCCTTGACCTACCAACATCAAGACAGTGACTTGCGCCTTGAATTTGGCCAGCGCGGCCATCATTCGGTCAGTTACAGCCTCAGCCATGAAGGCGAACAGCTCGGTGAACTGGTGTTCCGCCGCAATCATCGATTCAGCGAGCTGGAACAAGGCAATCTGGAGTCGCTGCTGTCCGCACTGCTCTTCCCGATGCGCAACGCCCTTCTATACCGAGCCGCTACCCAAAGCGCCTTGCGTGACCCGCTGACCGATACCGGCAACCGCATTGCCATGGATCAAACCCTGGCACGTGAAATCGAGATGTCGCGACGCCACTTGATGCCTTTGTCGTTGCTGATGCTGGACATCGACCACTTCAAAAACGTCAACGACAGTTACGGCCACAATGCCGGCGATGATGTGCTCAAGGCAGTCGCCACAGCAATCAAAAACCAGTTGCGCAATGTCGACATGGTGTTCCGGTTTGGTGGCGAAGAGTTCCTGATCCTGCTGTCCAATACCACCCGGGAAGCTGCGGCCGTGGTCGGTGAGCGCCTACGGATGGCGGCTCAGGCCGAGGATTACCAAGCCGATGGCAATACAATAGAACTGACCGTCAGCCTCGGATGCTCCACCCTGCTGCCTGGCGAATCTTCCGAAAGCTTGTTACGGCGGGCCGACAGCGCACTGTATGTCGCAAAGCGCGAAGGACGTAAC
>NZ_JBFULH010000681.1:0-2044 GCF_056400445.1 Pseudomonas sp. P5_B2
CATCCCGTTGCGGGATGGCTGTGATGTGCTGGATGTGATTGGGCGGCGGTTGCGGGCAAGCCCCTCAGAGTAGCGGCTAGCTGCTTTTGATCGTTCCCACGCGGAGCGTGGGAACGATCATATTTGGCAATCTCTGGGCGATAAAAAAGGACTGGGAGCAGACTCTTGTTGAAGAGTTGCTCCCAGTCCCTTGTTTCACGACAGTATGATGGCTCTTTAATAACGCTCCGGAGAGCGCCAGTATTAATTTGCCAACCGCTTAGTGCTTGGCGACCGCAGTGTTGAGTTTCAGGTAGTCCAGCAGAATCCGACCGGCCTCGCTCAGGTAAGCGTCGTCTTCTGGCTTGGTCTTGTCCGGCTCGGCCGCGATGGCATCTTCGTCTTCTTTCTTTAGCTCTTTGAGCGGCTCTTCGCCTTTGGCCTTGCGACGGATGTTTTCCATCACCAGCTGTTTGGTTTCGATGTCGGTGTGCTGCGCCCGACGTTCGACTTCGTTGAGGCTGACGGTTTTTTCATCCATCAGCTTCTGTGCCAAGGCCAGCTTGTCGCGGATAAACACGAACTCCGCGTCTTTGGCCGAGCGTGCTTCATGCTCGGACTTGAGCTGCGTGATGTAGGGCTTGAACGGATCAACCGCAGGCTTGATGGCCGGCTTGATGGTGTCCCACGGCATGGCTTCCGGCAGGGCGCTTTCGCCGATTTCCTTGGTGTCGATGATCGACGGGTAATCGATGTCTGGCAGTACGCCCTGATGCTGGGTGCTCTGGCCGGAAACCCGGTAGAACTTGGCCAGGGTCAGTTTCAGTTCGCCATGGTTCAGCGGCTGAATGGTCTGCACGGTGCCTTTGCCGAAAGTCTGGCCACCGATGATCAACGCGCGGTGGTAATCCTGCATCGCGCCGGCAAAAATCTCCGAAGCCGAGGCGGACAAGCGGTTGACCAGCAATGCCATCGGGCCTTTGTAGAAGGCGCCAGGGTTTTCATCTTCCAGAACATCGACGCGGCCGTCGGCGTTACGCACCAGAACCGTAGGACCCTTGTCGATGAACAGACTGGTCAGCTCGGTGGCTTCCTGCAAGGAACCGCCGCCGTTGTTGCGCAGGTCGATGACCACGCCGTCGACCTTGTCTTTCTGCAATTCGGTCAGCAGTTTCTTGACGTCGCGGGTGGTGCTCTTGTAGTCCGGGTCGCCGGCACGGAAAGCCTTGAAGTCGAGGTAGAAGGCCRGAATCTCGATGACGCCGAGCTTGTAGTCCTTGCCATCCTGTTTCAGGTTGAGGACCGACTTCTTCACCGCCTGGTCTTCAAGCTTCACCGCTTCGCGGGTGATCGGCACGATTTTGCTGGTCTGGTCGTTCGGCGCATTGCTGGCCGGAATGACTTCCAGGCGCACCACGGTGCCTTTCGGACCACGGATCAGCTTGACCACTTCGTCCAGGCGCCAGCCGACCACGTCGACCATCTCTTTGTTGCCTTGGGCAACGCCGATGATCTTGTCGGCGGGTGCAACCAATTTGGTCTTGTCGGCCGGGCCGGCAGGCACCAGACGCACGACTTTTACCTGGTCGTTGTCGCTCTGCAATACGGCGCCAATGCCTTCCAGGGACAGGCTCATATTGATGTCGAAGTTTTCCGCGTTATCCGGCGACAGATAGTTGGTGTGCGGGTCGTAGGACATCGCGAAGGTGTTGATGTACGCCTGGAAGATGTCTTCCGCGCGGGTCTGGTCCAAGCGCGCCAACTGGTTCTTGTAACGCTTGATCAAGGTTTCCTGAATCTGCTTGGAATCCTTGCCCGCGATCTTCTGCCGCAGCACTTCGTCCTTGACGCGTTTACGCCATAGGTCGTTGAGTTCAGCGGTGGATTTGAGCCAAGGGGCATCCTTGCGGTCGACCAGCAAGGTTTCCTTGGCGGTGAAGTCGATCTTGTCGACGCCTTTGTTCAATTCGGCAAGGGCGAAGTCCAGACGCGCCTTGACGCGGTCAAGGTAGCGCTTGTAGATGGTGAACCCGGCGTTCAGGTCGCCGCTTTTGAGGAAATCGTC
>NZ_JBFULH010000682.1:0-2043 GCF_056400445.1 Pseudomonas sp. P5_B2
GATCAGCACTAAGACGAACGGAATTTTGCTGGGCATCTTGTAGCTCCTGATAGTGCCTCTGATCGAGCAATGTGATCTAGTTGGCCTGCTTCTTGTGTCGGTCCATCTGTGTCTGTAATTGTTGTGCCGCGACTCGGCTGATTTCGGCCATAACGCCACCCCTGAGTCATCCATGCCGCACCCGCCGCGATCACGGTTGCGATAATCAGAGGGACAGGTTTCAGAATAAAATCGATCACATGTTTACCCATTGGATATTATTTATAGTGCTGACCCGTACATTCATCATGCTGGCTCGTAATCAAGCATCTAACATGCCGCCGGCGATAACATAGTGAACAATGAGTTGTCTTTCTCATTAAGTTGAGCCATTTCCTTTCTTCGCGTTAGTATTTAATTCAATTTGAACGCGCAGGGAGGAACACTCGGTAATGAGCATCGCTTAACTAGAAAATCCATCTATTTATAGTTGTGTGCTGACATTAGTCCCGATGTTGGCGAGGGACAACGTGAAGTCCGTATTCGGACTATCAAGACAGTGCACGAGGGTTGCTTGCGGCACCACCCATGCGGGGAGTCAGGTCAAGCGCGGCCAATGCAAGAAACAGTTCATTGGGGCGCGCCGAGCAACTCCACCGGGTAAGAAAACACATAGCCTTCGCTGCGCACGGTCTTGATGTAGGTCGGTTCGCGTGAGTCATCCAGTAAACGTTGGCGCAAACGACTCACCAGCAAGTCGATGGAGCGGTCGAACAGGTCGGAATCGCGGCCTTGGGTCAGGTTGAGTAATTGGTCACGGCTGAGTACCCGTTGCGGGTGATCGAGGAATACGCGCAGCAAGCGGTACTCTGCGCCACTGAGGGCAACCATCGTGCCGTCTTCATCGAGCAAGTGGCGCGCGGTGGTATCGAGGCGCCAGCGGCCGAAGCCCAGCAGCCGGCCCGTTTCAGTGATCAGCAGGTTCGGCGGCAGCATCCGCGTGCGGCGCAATACGGCGTTGATCCGCGCCAGCAACTCGCGGGCGGCAAAGGGTTTGGTCAGGTAATCGTCGGCGCCCATTTCCAGGCCGAGGATGCGATCGGTTTCGTCGTTGCGCGCGGTGAGCATCAGGATCGGCGTGGCTTTGTGTTTGCCTGCGCGTAATTCACGGCACAGCACCAGGCCATCATCACCGGGCATCATCAGGTCCAGCACGATCAAGTCCACCTGATTGGTTTCCAGAAAATGGCGCATCTGACGGCCGTCGGCGACCACTGTGGTACGTAGGCCATTTTTCTTCAGGTAATTGCCCACCAGTTCGCGGATCTCGCGATCGTCATCGACGATCAGGATGTGGTTCACATGCTCCATTGCTCAACCCTCTTGTTGTTCGCGCACTGATCATCGCGGGCCGTCGCGGGGATTTGTATCGCACTGTATCAGGCGTCCTGTTTGACACCTTACGCCTTAATAACGCGGTTTTGACGACACATGGCAGATACCTGCGGGCGATTAAATGGCTTCCATCGAGGCAAGACGACTTGCCTCACAGCCACCACCCATCGCACCCCTGAGGTATTCATCATGAACTGGAACACACTCATTGCCGCCAGCTGCTTCGCCGTCCTGAACGTTGCCGCGTTTTCGGCCCATGCCGATGTTCAAACCACGTCTGTTCACAGCGCTCATCTGGATATCAAACAGGTGCTTTCCATCCAAGATTCCGGCAGCGGTTGCGGCGTTGTCAACGCTCGCCTGAACTACCTGGATTCCAATGGTACGCACAAAGTGCTCGATTACAGCAAAGTCGCCGAATGCGCCAATCAGGGCGGTTGATCCCTCCACTACGTCGCTGAAAACCACAGACAAAATGACTTGTAGGGACATCACCATGAAGATGAATGTGTTGAGCCGTAAAACCGCATCAAGCCGCCACTTCATGGCGCCGACGATGCTCGCTTTCGCGCTGATGCAGTTCGGTGCCCTCGGCGTTGCCAATGTACAAGCCGCCACCACGACCACAGAACCGGCGGTGGCCCGTGCGGATTCGTATACCCCGTTCGG
>NZ_JBFULH010000683.1:0-2040 GCF_056400445.1 Pseudomonas sp. P5_B2
TCGCGCTGCACGACATTCCTTATGAAATCGCCGTGCACCGCAATCACCCGCATCAGGACGCTATCCATGCGACCGGTTGGGTCAGTTTGTTCACCCTGCATGCGCTTTGGCCATTTCTGTGGATCTGGGCGATGGCGTACCGGGAAGACCGGGGCTGGGGATTCAGTGATGGCAAGTCGGGGCAAGTTCATATCGCTCTTCTTGAGCAGCAGGTGATCGACCTGAAAAGTCGTATAGAGCGGCTGGAATCCGCTACCGGCACTGCACGGGAAACACCAGTGTCAGACACTCGCAGTGAGGGAATTTAAGCCATGGATCTTCTGCTCATTTTGACTTATGCAGCCATCTGCGTTGCCATCTTCAAAATTTTTCGCATACCGCTGAACAAATGGACGGTGCCTACCGCAGTGCTCGGCGGGATCCTGATCGTGGGCGCAATGATCTTCACGATGAACTACAACCATCCGTACTCCGAGGTGGCGCGCTCTTACTTCGTCTCCGTGCCGGTGATTCCGGTGGTCAGTGGCCTGGTGATCGACGTGCCGGTCAAGGGTAACGAGCAACTTGAAAAAGGCGATGTGCTGTTTCGTATCGACCCTGCCCCGTTCGAGTACCGGGTCAGGTCGATCAAGGCACAGTTGGTCTCGGCAAAAGCTGATCGTGCTCGAATCACTGAGCTGATCAAGCGCAACTTCGGCACACAACGTGAACTGGACGTCGTCATTGCTCGTTCCGACGACTTGCAGGCCCAACTGGATAATGCTCAGTATGAACTGGACAACTCCACCGTTCGTGCGCCAAGCAAAGGCTTCGTGACCCACGTTTCCTTACGTCCGGGCATGATGGCCACCAAGTTGCCGTTGCGTCCCAGCATGGTATTCATCCCGGAAGAAGGGCATTACTTTGCCGCGTGGATGCGTCAAAACAGCCAGTTGCGCTTGTCGGTCGGCGATGAAGCGGAAGTAGCCTTCGATGGCATTCCCGGCCAAGTGTTTGGGGGACGTGTCACGAGCGTCATCGGCGTTATCGCAGAGGGACAAGTACAACCCTCCGGAACGTTGATTGGCTACACCGGCTCACCGCCGGCAGGCCGGGTACCGGTCATCATTGAAATTACCGACCCTGCCTATGCCCAATACAGCAAACTGATGCCCGGTGGCGCGTATGGGCAGGCGGCGATTTACAGTCAACACTTTCACCATATCGCCATGATGCGAAAAATTCTGCTGCGCATGGCTGCCTGGATGAACTACATCTTTCCATTCCATTAAAAAATGGCTGACGCCCTCTTCAATCGAGGGCGTCCCCCCTCCTCTGTCCGCCCCCGGACCGACTGGTTTTTTAGTTTCAGTGACTACACGCCACCGTACAGGTGTCGCGTGGTCGGCTGAATTGTGCATAAAAGGATTTGGAGTTGGAGCACCGCATGAGTCAACAACGTAGCGATCAGGATGATCGGCTTTCACGGTTAACCCCCCTGCTACCGGAATGGATGGAGCACTATCGAAAGGCCTGGCTCAAAGGCGATCTCATTGCGGGACTGACCGCCGCGGCCGTGGTCATTCCCAAGGCTCTGGCGTACGCCACCATTGCAGGCCTGCCCGTGCAGGTCGGCCTCTATACCGTGTTGGTGCCGATGGCGATCTACGCCGTACTCGGCAGTTCGCGCCCGCTCAGTGTCAGTACGACAACGACCCTTGCCATACTGGTCGCCTCCGCACTCGGGCAGATCAGCCCGTCCGGCGATACGGCGACCCTGATAGTGGCCTCCGCCACGCTGGCTTTTATGGTGGGCGCCATACTGGTCGTGGCAGGAACGATGCGCTTGGGCTTTGTTGCCAATTTCATTTCAGAACCAGTGTTGGTGGGTTTCAAAGCCGGCATCGGGATTGTCATCGTGCTCGACCAGCTTCCCAAATTGCTGGGCATCCACATCGACAAAGGCGGTTTTTTGCACAACGTGCTCGCCACTTTTCAGGGACTGGGGCACGCCTCATTGCCGACGGTGGCAGTCGGTGTGTTCATGGTGTTGATCCTGAT
>NZ_JBFULH010000684.1:0-2035 GCF_056400445.1 Pseudomonas sp. P5_B2
CCGGTGCATCGCGCCAAGCCAGGGCCTCGGTTTCCGGGCGGAAGGCGCGATGGCGGGAGACCCGTGGGTAACCCACTAGAATATGTTTGTAGAACTCGCGCCATAGCAGCTCGTTGATCCAGGTAACGGCGCCCACCTTTCCGCTGTCGAACTCGCCCTGATTGCATTGCAGGGCCGCGTGCAAACACTGGCGGGGCGAAATGACACCGGCAGCGAGATAGGCAGAGAGCTGGCTGGTGCCGGGTTTGGCCGGGAAGTCGCGTTCGTCTTTGTAATAGTCGATCTGGGCGTCGGCAAAGGCATCGAGACGGCGTCGGGCTTCGGTTTCACCGGCGGGCCAGAGTTTGCGCAAGCTGTCGCTGGGTGTTGCGAAACCTTCAACGCTGGATGGTACGGTGTCGCTGCTGATCGCCAATGGCGTTTGGACGGCAGGGGGGGCGACCCGCTTTGGCAATGACCCGCGCAATCTGTCGTAGCAGACCTTGCGGAACTGACTGAAGACCTGGAAGTAGGTGCCGGTCCTGGTCAGCACGGTACCCGGTTTGAATAGCAGTTGATCAAGGTAGCTACAGAGATCGATGCCATTGGCCTTCAGCACTTGGGCCACCGCCGCATCACGACGGCTTTCGTGAATGCCGTACTCCTCGTTGATGTGTACGGTGTCGATCTTCAACTGCTGACACAGGTCGAGCAGCACTGTCGGAGCGTCATTCCAACTTGATGCCTTGCGGATCAACAAAGGGATGTTCAGTTCGCCCAACGCGTGGCTCAACTCGCTCAGGTTGCGCAGCCAGAAATCCACTTTGCACGGAGCATCATCGTGCTCCAGCCACTGCTCCGGGCTTAACAGATACACCGCCACCGCCTGGCCGCGCGCTGCGCCAGCCGAGAGGGCGGTGTTGTCGTTCAGGCGCAAATCGCTGCGCAGCCAGATCAATTGCATGGTGGTGTCCGGACGATTCATTAAATGAGCCCGCGCAGAACAAGTTCCTTATGCGCCGATAACGGGTCTTCGGCGAAGGACAAATCAGCGATCTCGGCAGTTCCTACGGGCAACTCGGCGTGATGGATACGTACCGTGGGCCCGGCAATTATTTTTGGGCAACTGACACCGTTCAAAAGTTTTGGCAGCTGCGAAAGGTTTATGGCTTTGCTGGAATACAGCAGCACGCCGCGGGCTTGCAGGTGATCAACCGCCATCGCGAGCTCGCCCGCGGGCACGGGCCAGTCGAACACTTCCACCGGGCAATCGGCGCTGCTGATCAGCCAAGCGGTGAGCCACAGGTGAGGTTCCAGCGGCATATCCGACTGATTGATCAACAGCAGTGGCGCGGCGCGTAACTGACGGTTGTTATGGTAGATGCGTGCGCCGAATTTGCTGCGTAACCAGGAATAAAAGAACGCCCGCTCCATCTGCGCGCCAAACTGGCCCTGCCAACGCTGTTCCAGTTCCGCCAGCAACGGCAGCAACAAGCGTTCACACAAGGTTCGCGGTGGATACAGCGCCATGGCTTGATTGACGGTGTCATCGAGGGCGCGTTCGTTCAGGTGTGACACCGCTTGCAGCAGTGTCTGGCGCAGCACTTGCCAATCGTTTTCGACGGGTTCGGTAAACGCTTGCGGCATGTCCAACAGTTGCTTGACCTGACTGACAGCCACACCGCGATTGAGCCAGGTGAGGATGGTCAGGATGCGTTGAACGTGTTCGGCTGAGAACAACCGATGGCCTTTGGGTGTGCGTTGCGGAACGATCAGGCCATAACGCCGTTCCCAGGCTCGCAGGGTCACGGCGTTGACACCGGTCTGGCGCGCCACTTCACGGATCGGCAGCCAACCTTCGTCCAGGGCCTTTTTGAAATCATCACCGAGGTCTTCGCTGGCGCTCGAGTCGATTAGGGCTTTCATTAAATCGCGTTTCGCAGACTGAGATTTTCCGGATGCGGCTGCAGGTAAACCTGTTGCGCGATGTAAGTATCCGGGTTCTGGCGGAAGTGATGCTTGAGCAGGGTCAATGGCACCACCAGCGGCACGATGC
>NZ_JBFULH010000685.1:0-2031 GCF_056400445.1 Pseudomonas sp. P5_B2
GCCGACCGCTGACGTCCTGGTTTCGGTGCCAGGGATCAACTAACCGATGGGCTACTTGTATTAGCGACTCAACTTTGAAAAATCACCAAATGGTCAAGGGGCATATTATGAATCTGAACAATCAACCTACTATCGATGAACTGGCTCGTATGTTCGCGGCGCAAAAAGACAGCCTCGACAGCCACATTCTGTGGATCAGCAAATCGGGCCAGGTTCATATCGACTGCCTGTCGCCTAACGCTCATGAAGCGGAGTTCGACCAGAACAACCAGAACCTGCTCGCCCGACTGAAGATGTACCGTCGCGGCCAGGGCTATGTCGGCAAGAAAGCCGCAGCCGACAAGGACTTCATCGGTAATGTTCTGCAAACGCTGAAACAGACATGGGCTTCGCTGCAGAACCAGAACGAAGTTCGGGTGATTGATCGGTTCTACTAATGATGTGACGTCAAACCTGACTCACTCATAAAAAAGCGCTTTACGGAAAACCGGGAAAGACGTTCTTGATCTTAATGAAAAAGAACTCGCTTTCCCGGTTTTCGTTTGCCTGCTGAATGGCCTCTCGTGCAGGGTGAATGACGATACGCAGATTTGTATCGATCTGTATCTTCGGCACGGATCTTACACAGCGATACACAAAGGTCGGTTCAAGACACATACGCACGACATCAGGGTGCAAAAGTGGGTTTCGTCGCAAGGGCATTCCAGAACCTTGCGGCTTGAATGATGAAGCCCCCTACCCTCAGCAGGAACCCGCCATGATCAATCAAATCGAGACTGTGCTGTACACCGGGAAAACCCACACCACTGGCGGCCGTGACGGTCAGTCGAAAAGTTCGGATGGCCGATTGGACATCAAGCTGTCCCCGCCCGGCTCGTCTGGCAGCGGCACCAATCCGGAACAATTGTTGGCGGCAGGTTGGTCGGCCTGTTTTATCGGTGCAATGGGTAAAGCGGCGGTTGCATTGAGGGTGACTCTACCGAGCGATGTTGCCGTGGATACCGAGATAGACCTGGGCAAGACCGACAACGCTTTTTTCCTCCAGGCACGCCTCAATGTCAGCCTTCCGGGCCTCRATCCGGTGGTCGCCCGGGCCGTCGTGGACGCAGCTCATCAAACCTGCCCGTACTCCAAGGCGACCCGCGGCAACATCGATGTCGAGATCAATCTGGTTTGATCCCCGCCCAGGGGACAGACTGTCTTTTGGGGCAGGCTGGACCGATAGTATTTTTCCGTCCTGCGGCGCTTTTGCAAGGATGGAATCGGTCTAAAAAGCGCGCTTTACACCGCGCATGCTTTGCTATTCTGAAGTTGTAGGTGAAGACGCAGACTGATGCGCAAACGGATAGCAAGGAGACGTGGGGCACGTCCCGAAGGGTACACGGTTAGAAAGATCTCCTCGTTGAGATCCAGCCCTTACGCCGTGTGAAGCAGAAGTACATAACACTGTTCTGTCAGAGTCCTGATAAACCTTGTAAGCCAGATACCAGCACTGGCCACCTACTCGAAATCCGAAGCCCGCGTTAAGCGGGCTTTTTCGTTTCTGACCACTCGTCGTGAAGGCGCCCTGCTCCCCCTTGACATCGATAGGGGTCTGAGGGAATATCATTCCATCGCATGCGATACAAACGCATGCGAGACACAAATCAAACCTACTGCAACCTTGAGAATTCATCCCATGAGCAAGATCGAAAAAGTCCTGGCCTCCGGCAAAACCCACACCAAAATGAGCGCGGCCGGCGTCACGTCTCGCGGCCATAACGGCACCGTCGACATCCAGCTCTCGTCACCTGGCAATGCCGCCCCTGTGCATGTGTTCGAAGCCACCCAGTCACACCCTAAAGCCGAGCAATTGTTCGCTGGTGCCTGGTCGGCCTGCTACATCGCCGCCGTCGGCCTCGCCGCCAAGCAAATGAACGTCGAACTGCCCAAAGATGTGGCGGTGGATATCGAAGTCGACCTGGGCCAGACCGGTGAAGCGTATTTCCTTCAGGCTCGATTGACGCTGCGTGCACCCGGCCTGTCCCACGA
>NZ_JBFULH010000686.1:0-2022 GCF_056400445.1 Pseudomonas sp. P5_B2
TCGCTATGCTGTCGAACCCGGCCCGATCAATCTGGAAAACGGCTACTTCGGGCGCATGTCGCGAACGGTAGTCGAGGAATACCAGCGCAATATCGAGTTCATCAACCGCAGTAACTCAGTACATGTACGCCAGCGGTTCGAACAGGGCGAAATCCTGAAGATCACCGCGCAATTGGCCGAACTGGTGGGGGTACCTGCCGACGCTGTGGCCCTGACGCGCAACGCCTCGGACGGCTTGCAATCGTTGATTCGCAATTACAACCGCCTCCAGCCGGGCGATCAGGTACTGATCTGCGATCTGGAATACGACACCGTCAAAGGGGCAATGCGTTGGCTGGCGCGCAATCGCGGCGTCGAGGTGATTGAAATCGACCACGCGCACCCCGCCACTTTCGACAGTTTGCTGGCCAGCTATCGCGAAGCGTTTGTGCGTTACCCCAAGCTCAAACTGATGGCCCTGACTCATGTTACCCACCGCACCGGCCTGGTCATGCCGGTGCAAGCGATTGCAGCCGCGGCCAAGGAACACGGGATCGATGTGATCCTCGACGGCGCCCATGCGTTGGGGCAGATCGACTTCAATCTCGATGAATTGGATATCTCCTTTGCCGGCTACAACCTGCACAAGTGGATTGGCGCACCGCTGACGCTGGGGTTCATCTACATCGCGCCCGAGCGCCTGACCGACATCGACCCGGACATGGGTGAGTCGAGTTTCCCGGTCACTGACATTCGCGCACGCACGCCGCACAGCACCCCCAATATCCCGGCGCTGCTGACCTTGCCGCTGGTATTCGAGGAACATCTCACCATGGGTGGGTCCGCCGCCAAGGGTGCCCGACTCAACTACTTGCGCAATCTGTGGGTGCGCGCGGTGCGCGAACTCCCGGGGATCGAAGTCATGACGCCGGATGATCCTCGCCTGTATTGCGGCATCACGTCGATGCGCTTCACGCGACAGGCCGATCAACAACCCATGGTCGAGCGGCTGCTTCGCGACTACAACCTGTTTACCGTTATGCGCAGCGGCGCCGCGAGTGCGCCGTGCATCCGTATCACACCGGGCCTGACCACCACCGCTGCACACATGGAACTGCTGGCCCGGGCGTTGACCGAACTGCGCTGAGGTCACACGGTGTACTTGTCGAAGTCCTCGGGTTTGATGTGCGTTGAAACCGCAAAAGTGTCGATGCCAATGGTCGTGAAACCGAAAAAGCCATCTTCATTCGAATCCCGACCGAGGGTATGCACGTTTAAAGTCGAGGCTTCGCCGCCGTGGTGCTTGTAGTAAACATCTTCATCGTTGGTCAGTGCTGAAGCCTTTCGACCGTTGTACTCACGGGAGTTGAGTACCGAGCGCGAAGCCACTTCCGGCAAGTAAAGCTGACCGACCCAGGCAACATGCCGTTCTTCCAGGTAATTGTTGCCAACTGGGATGCGCACAGCGACATGAATGTGCAGCGCGCGACCGGCGTAGAACCCCGGATAGATCGTGGTAAACCGCACGATGCCTTGCTTGTCCGTGAATTGTCCGCCGCGCAGGTAAGTGTCATCGTCGGTGCGCGGGATCGAGCCGATTTCATCGACATCGACTTCCTTGTCCGGATCGATCTTGCTCCAACCCGAATAGGCGCCACGCGCGTTGCAATGCCAGATATCGACCAGCGCGCCCGTGACAGGCTGCCCAGTCATGGCATCGACAATTGCCAGGCGCAACACCAAGGGAACGCCATCGGCGCATTCGCTGATGTTGCGCCTGATCAGTTTCGGATTGCGGAAATACGGGCCGGCGATCTGTTCGGGAGACAGCAGGTAAACCGCTTGTGAGGGTGCAACTGAGGGGGTGTCTTCCATGACGTTCACTCTTCCATAAGATGAACGCAGATTAACGTCGGGCGAGCGGTGAGTTGCGGTAATTATGTATCGCATGTGGGAGCGTGCGATGCGGCGGTCCGACTTGCCCGCGATTCAGGCACCGCGGTTCAACAGATGCACCGCGTTATCGTTCATCGCGGGCAAGCC
>NZ_JBFULH010000687.1:0-2019 GCF_056400445.1 Pseudomonas sp. P5_B2
ATCCCCCTCGCCACAAGAGTATTGCGTGAGGCTTTAGATCAGTGGCTCATCCGCCTTCTTGTGCTTCCAGCTGTCATTGCCCGGCAGCAACAGGTTCAGCGCAATCGCCACCACCGCGCACAGCGCGATGCCTTTGAGACCGAAGTCATCCTGGCCGGTCCCGGTGCCGACCAACATACCGCCAATCCCGAATACCAGGGTCACCGACACAATCACCAGATTGCGCGCTTCGCCCAAATCGATCTGGTGGCGAATCAGCGTGTTCATGCCCACCGCCGCAATCGAACCGAACAACAGGCAGAGAATTCCGCCCATCACCGGCACCGGAATGCTTTGTAGCAGTGCCCCGAACTTGCCGACAAACGCCAGGCTGATAGCGAAGATCGCCGCCCAGGTCATGATTTTCGGGTTGTAGTTCTTGGTCAGCATCACCGCGCCCGTCACTTCGGCGTAAGTGGTGTTGGGTGGGCCACCAAACAGGCCGGCTGCGGTGGTGGCAATGCCATCGCCGAGCAGGGTGCGGTGCAGGCCGGGTTTCTTAAGGTAATCGCGACCGGTCACGCTACCGACGGCAATCACGCCGCCGATGTGTTCGATGGCCGGGGCCAACGCTACCGGAACGATGAACAGAATCGCCTGCCAGTTGAACTCGGGCGCGGTGAAGTTCGGAATCGCAAACCACGGGGCTGCCGCAATCTTCGCGGTATCAACGACGCCGAAGTAGAAGGCCATGGCAAAGCCCACCAGTACGCCGGAGATGATTGGCACCAGGCGGAAAATGCCTTTGCCGAACACCGCGACGATCAGGGTGGTCAGCAACGCCGGCATGGAGATGAGCATTGCTGTTTGGTAATGGATCAGCTCAGTGCCGTCGCCGGCCTTGCCCATCGCCATGTTGGCGGCAATCGGCGCCATGGCCAGGCCGATGGAAATGATCACCGGACCAATCACCACCGGTGGCAGCAGACGGTCGATGAAACCGGTGCCTTTGATCTTCACGGCAAGGCCCAGGAAGGTGTAGACGAAACCTGCCGCCATCACGCCGCCCATAGTCGCCGCAAGGCCGAACTGGCCCTTGGCAAGGATGATCGGGGTGATGAAGGCAAAGCTCGACGCCAGGAACACCGGCACCTGACGTCCGGTGACGATCTGAAACAAGATCGTCCCCAAGCCTGCGGTGAACAGCGCCACGTTCGGGTCGAGGCCGGTAATCAGGGGCATCAACACCAGCGCGCCGAAGGCCACGAACAGCATCTGTGCACCCGACAGCACCGTGCGCCAGAGCGGATCGTTGAACTCTTGCTGCATGCTCAAGCGTCCTTCTGCTTGGTACCGAAGATCTTGTCGCCGGCATCGCCCAGGCCTGGGATGATGTAACCGTGTTCGTTGAGTTTTTCGTCAATGGAGGCGGTGTAGATGATCACGTCCGGGTGAGCCTTCTCCACAGCGGCGATGCCTTCGGGCGCGGCCACCAGCACCATGGCGCGGATCTCGCGGCAACCGGCCTTTTTCAGCAAGTCGATGGTGGCGACCATGGAATTGCCGGTGGCAAGCATCGGGTCGATGATCATCGCCAGGCGCTCGTCGATTTCCGGGACCAGTTTTTCCAGGTAGGTATGGGCTTGCAAGGTCTCTTCGTTGCGGGCCACGCCCACAGCGCTGACTTTGGCGCCCGGGATCAGGCTCAGCACGCCTTCGAGCATGCCGATACCGGCGCGCAGAATCGGTACTACAGTAATCTTCTTGCCGGCGATTTTCTCGACCGACACTGTGCCGCACCAGCCTTCGATATCGTAGGTTTCCAGCGGCAGGTCTTTGGTGGCTTCATAGGTCAGCAGGGCGCCGACTTCCTGAGCGAGCTCACGGAAATTCTTGGTGCTGATGTCTGCACGGCGCATAAGGCCGAGTTTATGACGGATCAGCGGGTGGCGGATCTCGAGGATGGGCATGGGAAAGGCTCCGGCGGCGGGCAAAAAAACCGGCCTAGATTAATCTATCCGAGGGTGTTGTCCTATAGAC
>NZ_JBFULH010000688.1:0-2013 GCF_056400445.1 Pseudomonas sp. P5_B2
GTGTTAACAGCGATGGCGTCCTGATCACCGAGTAGCCTATGTGTTAACAGCGATGGCGTCCTGATCACCGAGTAGCCTATCCGATAATGTCCACATCTCTGCGCTGTAGATGTGGACACTGATCGTCCCCAACGCTCCCTACACCTGCTGTTCTGCTCGCAGAAATACGGGGCGGATACTCCGGCTATTCCCCCCCCGCTGCATAAGCGTGCACGGGGAGTTGCAAGACTGAATTTGCTATTCAGGCAGCTGATATTCCTCCACGACTGTCTGCACAATTTCAGTAGTGACCATAGTCGATGTCGCTACCAGTCCAACACCTTCGATGTGCTGAGGTTTTCTACGCACGTGTAGACCATGCACGGTACCTGCAACGCTATCGAATGAATTTTTGATAATGTCGAAAAACTGTGAATCATCGGATTGGAAGTGTCGGTATATCGCAAACGCCACCAGATCCGCCAGTTGAATCATCCTTGATGCTTTCGAGTCCAGGAATAGCGGCACCTCAGCAAAATTTCTGAGTTTGCCGAACGAGTGGCCGTCATGCTTAAACGTCCTTGCAAGATTTTGAATGCTTTTTTCGGTGTGAGAGGTATCGAAAATAGCAATGCCTCGCTCAGGGGTGCCTTGAGTGTTGTATCGCTGCAGGTATTTATCGAACCTTGACGCTACTTGTTCGAAGCAGGATTTGATTGGATCGTCCGCTCCGTGCGCTCCTCGTTCGACCACTGACGCAAATAGGCGGTATTTGCCCCTCGAGTTCGCGACGATGCTCAAGCAGTCCTTGATTGCTTGGATACGATCAGCCATCGGAAATGGCCTCCACTCGCTTTTACCTGAACGCATTGGCGAACCGTGTAGCTCGATAGCGTAGGGGTCCTCTGGGCAGAATCGCGCCGCGATCTGGTTCATTTGTGTTTCGACCCAGTGCGTCTGTCGCTCATATATCGCTACACCGGAAAGGATGAAAAAACTCTGGTTTGGATCGCTTGGCGAGCCTGATTCGTCAACGTAAAGAAGGTGCATCCAGTCATCTCCAAGCAAAAATAAAGCAAAAAAAAAGTCGAGCATCTGCTCGACTTCTGTCTAATGCCCCGCGCATGTAGGCACGGGTTTTACGAATTAGGTAAGCCAGCGAAGGAGTTCCCTCACGCACCGCTAAGGGCAGCGCTACCGACTTGTGGCGAATATAGTCCCCTCCGAGTCACCAGTCAACCTTCCTTGGGGATTCTGGGAGGATCAAAGGGCAGCCGAGCGAACGCAGTTCGTACAGGTTGCTTGGAAACTGGTCGCGGAGAGTTGGCATGCGTTATTCGTGGCTCCATATCGCCATTTCCAGTTGAGGGCTGGGAAAAAGGTAATTTTGGGAATTTGGTTACGAGCAGGGGCTGTAGCCCTTGTGTGGCGTGGCTTTGAGCAATTACCAGAGAAGGTAATTTAGGGTAATTGAAAAGGTAATTTTTTCGTAAGTGGCTGATTTTAAAGGGTTTTGTAAGGTCAGAATCTAACCATGCCAAAAGGTAATCTAATTACTAAAAAATTACCCTATTATTACCTTTAACAACATGACCTAACCAATTGATTTTAAAGGCTTCTGGAGGGACTAGAAAATCCAATTACCAAAATTACCTTTTTCCCATGGGTCAACATAAAACGGGGAGGGGTGTAGAGCGGGGCTGGCCAGAAGCGTGACACGCGAATTCTGAGTAACTGTCACTGAAACTGTCACCAGTCTCGCTTGACGTTACCTCGATACCGCTGGAGGCCTTGAAAACAGTGGAGCGGGTGAAGGGAATCGAACCCTCGTTATCAGCTTGGGAAGCTGTCTTCGGCTACGTTCGATCCAGGCTGTGTGAAAACGTTTTAGAGCACGTTTGACAGTCAGGGCGGGCCGAAAGCCGCGTTTCTACGCAAATTCTCGGTCTGATGATTAACCAAACCTGGCAGATTTTACGTAGCAACGCAGAGTTCAAAACAGCGCATGCGTTTCCACACGGCCTGGGTTGGAAG
>NZ_JBFULH010000689.1:0-2013 GCF_056400445.1 Pseudomonas sp. P5_B2
GGACAGCAGTCCATTGAGACCTGCCTCTGTTTGCTTTAGAGAGTCCAAGTCAAAGGGCCCGCTCATTTGCTGCTGCAGCGCCTTCATTCGGGCAGCAGTCCCAGACTCACTGCCTACCTCAGCTAACGGCTCAAGCTGAGTTTTCGACGCATTAAGCTGCAAGAAAGCTTTGGGTCTCCCTGCAGGTGTTGTGTGCTTTTTAAGAAGCGTTTGCACCCAATCACTGATTTCGCTGCTTAGTGCAACCGGGTCTACTACCTCATCCACCTTTGTGTCGACCGAGATGACGAGCCTCAGATCGTCAACGTATCGGCAATAGTCATGGACTCGGAAACTTTTTCGTCCGGCTCGTCGGTCGGTAAAACTACCCATCGCACGGTCAAAAGTTAGAAGATAGGCGTTCGCAAAAAAACCGCTCCCCACAAGACCTTGAGGCAAACCCTTGGGCAATGTGTTATCCCTGAAAAGCCCCGACAGTTGTTCGTCTTCCGGGCGCCATTGAAACTTCAGCGCTTCGCGCGCCGTTTCCCAAAAAGGCTCATCGGACTCAAACCGCTCATCTCCCGTGTTTTTCACAAACGCCGCATACTCTTCCCGCATCTTCAAAACGAGTAAGTCAATATCTATGTTGTCAAAAAATGAGCGCAGATCGAGGCTGACGATAAATACGTTTTGCTCATCAGCCTCAACGGCCGTTGCTATGGCAATGGGTCGCTCTGCAAAACGCTGATAGTCTTGGAAGTATCGGCTGTACGTGTCGGAATTCCCCCAGGCGAACTTGGCGCTGAGGTGATCACTCGACCAGCTACAGAAGAGACGATTGCCATAGCTGTAAACCTTAGATTCTAATGCCTCCGCTGGCTCTTGCGACGTGTCCCCCTGCGCAGACTCGATGCAGTTTGCTAGACACAACATCACTGCAGTAGCGACAGTCTGTTCTCTGATACCAATATGAGCCAACGGTCGCAWAGCAGGGGCTTTACCTTCAGTCATTTCTCGCGGCCCCCAGCCTCCCTGATCWTCAGAACGGAAGCACCAAAGACCGTTTTTGGGGGCGGGTACGAGCCACGCTGGCGCTGTGCGATAGCTTCCAGAAGCGATAGAACGAGACCATTTTGACAGGTTTCGGGACAAGCATACCGCTGACGCGTCGAGCTCCAGCACATCCGCGTACCAATTATGGCGTCGTATGAAAGTGTGAGTTTTCTTCCAAGCCTGCGCTAGAACGACCTCATCCTGGAGTGCAGAGCCGCGAGGCCATAATCTGTCGTACCGTGAATCCACGAGGCTCATCAATAATCCTTTAAATTGTTTTGTGAAGCTGTGGCTCCTGACTTCGAGATTTTGCTCAAAGCCTCTCAATTACCTAGCCTGCACTGGCTTTGCGGAGCTGAATTGATTTGAGACGGTCGCAAAGGCTGACAAGGTATCCCGAGATAGGAACCGAGCCAAGCCATCACTTCTGTATGCAACCGCGCAATTCTTCTAGAGCACCTGATGACTCAAGTTCACCCGGTTGTGAGGCCGAGGGGGCATGGCATCAGGTTGTACAGAGGGGCATTGATTGGCGTTCAATTAGGACTCTGATAGCCAGGCTCGAACATGGAGCTTCCCACCCCATAGAGAGCCAAAGAATCCTTGAGCAATAGACGGTAAGCCTTGTCCGCAACTCTTTGATCTGGAGAACGATCCACAGTACACCGATGTGCACTCCACATTACCCTGCTATTCAGCTCCGTATCCCGCACCGGCAGTATTGGTGCGTGCCCTTGCGGGGAGGGCTGTCGTGAACCGAGCCTTGACAAAGCCCGCGTCTCGGCCCTTCGGGCTTCCATCCCGCACGCCGCGCGCTCCGCTTGCCATGCCCATGTATGCAGCCAGAATCCACTGTCCACCATGGTCGTCGGATTGAAAGAGTACCCTGAGCACGTGGCATTTGAACGCACAAAAACTGGATCCTCAGTTTTCTTTGAACATCCTTGATCTGGCCACGAACAGGACTACATCTTTTTC